>DDCV01000041.1:0-9756 GCA_002335845.1 Rickettsiales bacterium UBA1997
GTTAAAAACTTCTGACAATTCTTTACTCATGCCTGATTCTTATGCTTGTTTTATGGTTCACCAAATGGTGAAATGACAAAATGCTGTTAAGAATAGATGGGATAAGGGTTTAGGCAAGAATTATTGTTTCTAGTGCCGTTTTTAGGATAATGCCTCTAAAAGCTACATGATGTAAAGCGGTAAATCCGTTATTATCTTGAGTATTTAGCTTAAGACCCTTTCTTAAATTCTCTTTACATATAAGAGCCTTAACTTCAGTTGTAGAGCCAAGAGCTGACGCTATCTGCAACAGAGTATAGCCATCATTATATACGTGATTTAACATATTACCCGAAGCCCCATTCTGTGATTCTCTTGTTACAATGTAATCTCTAATTTGTTGGTAATTACCCTTGCCATAACCATTGGCAGCACTACCTTCAGCAAAAACTCTTAAATCCTTAGCATTGATTTCGTTTGTTGGCATGCAAATCTCCTGCAATTATTTATTATCAAAAATTAGAAGAGGTTATCGTAGCAAATAATTTCAGTTGTTGAAAGTGTTATTTTATAATTGCACTAATTATTTTAATAAAAATACATAATTTTAATAAAAATGTATCATTATAATACATAATTAGCGATATATTTGTGATCTGTTGACTTTCTAAGCTCCTAAGAACCTGTTCAAGGTCTTTACCTTACTAATTATTATAATTTCAGAGCAAAAAATTTTAGAACTTTCTTCAAATATTTTAGAAAGCGAGCTTAATATAAAAAAATCTATGATAGATCAACAATGCTAAGGTTTGATTATATCAAAAACCATCTTTAAAATAGTTTAGATATTTATTAAATTTTATCTTTATCTTTTTGTTTTTAAAAGCCATAAAGCCTTAACCCTTGTGGACATAAGGGCTTTATTTTATAACTTTTAAAATTCAAAAATATTTTGCCAAAGATTTAATTAAAGGCTAGAATTGGCATAATATAATTAAACTATTCTAATATAATTTTAGCGATTTTGGCTATTAGAAAAGATAGTAGAAAAAAGCAGAAAAATCCTAAGGGAAGTAATATTTGCCAAACCAAAGAGCTATTTTGAGATAGTATAATTGTTGGTATTATTAAGGGTAGGGCGATAATTGCTATTAGTGGTGAAGAATTTCCAAGTAGTGAAAAGCTGCCGCAAAAGCAGCAGATGACATTGATTATGAAGGTGGCAATTATTGCTGTGGCGATAAAATCAATATTTCTATTTATAAGGTAGGTAGCGATAATAATTGGTAGGCAATAGTTAATCCAGTTACAAATTATTTTGGCAAAAATAAAAATCTCAAAATTATAGCAGGCAATTATCATTTGCTCTAACATGCCGTTTTCATATTCTGATTTTAAAAAATCATAACTTGAAAATATTGCAACACACGACAGAGCTAGCCAAAATATAATATTATCATTTATGGGATATTGGCTGTTTTGCTGTAAAAGGTTGGCGATAAAAATAAAGATGATAAAGAATAAAAAGCTCGCAATAATTTTATTAAGATTTTGCGAGCTAGTTTTTAGTTCATTATAAAGAATTATGCTAAACATTTATGCTTGCATCGATAGCTTTTTGTTGACACGCGTAAGTTGAATAAGAACAAGAATTAGTAAAGATATTAGAAGTGCAAAGAATGCGCCGACACCAATTGCGATATATTTAGCAATTTGAGCCAATTTATCGAGCTTTTTAGCGTCAAAACTATTGAATGTATCAATAACCTTATCGGTGGTTTTCTCTAGTTTTTCTATTTTTTTCTCATATTTATCGAATTTTTCTTCATATTTTTCTACTCTTTGCTCAATTTTTGAAGTTGCCTTGTCGATTTTATTTTCAACTTTATTCATAACATTGTCGATTTTTTGTGTAGCTTTTTCTTCAAGCCTTTCTAGTGGTGCGGTAATTGAGCTATTTATTGACTTACTAGCTGGGTTTTTTTTGTTACTGGCCATGCTATCAACCGCTCCTATTGCTTTTTCTAGATCAAATGCCAGAGATGATTGTGCAAAAGAAATTATTGCAAAAATTACTAAAATTGTTTTTTTCATGATTTGTGAATTTAAAGTATTAAATTAAAAAGATTGTGGTTTTTATAAATAGCTCACAGACTCTGATTATAATTACTAAAACCAAAAATGCTTAAATGATTCTTGAGCTGATTAATATCATACATATATAATAAAATTAAATATTAAATTCGTCAATTAATCATATGAATATAAATCTCATTACAAATATCGCTGCTTCATTAATGGTGGCAATAGGCTATTTCCTGTCGCACTACGGTTTGCCAATATATGGTGAAATAATTATGTTAACTGGTATTTTTGCATTATCAGGGGCTTTAACTAATTGGTTGGCAGTTCATATGTTGTTTGAAAAAGTGCCGTTTTTATATGGCTCTGGCGTAATTCCTAATCGTTTTGAGGATTTTAAAAGTGGAATTAAGAACTTGATCATTAATGAATTTTTTAATAAGGAGCATATTGAGCAATTTTTTAAAAAAAATAATTCTTTATCGGCCAGCTCCATTAATAGTAAAATAGATTTTGATAAGGTATTTGTTGGCCTAGTTGATGCTATTATTGAATCGCCAATGGGAGGTATGATTGGCATGCTTGGTGGCAGAGAATCTCTTGATCCACTTAAGGAACCAATTACTAATAAGTTAAAAAATATCATTGCTGAATTAGCGCAAAATAAGAATAAAGATGGTGATATTTCTAAGGGTTTGATTGATCAAATTGAGAAAATAATTGATAATAGGCTGCTTGATTTAACGCCGCAAATGGTTAAAAATATAATTCAAAAAATGATACGCCGTCATTTAGGTTGGTTGGTAGTTTGGGGTGGAGTTTTTGGTGGCGCTATTGGATTTATTTTTGCTATTATTAGTTGATATATCATTAAAGGTTGGAATTGGTATTATTTGTTATAAAGTGACATATAGCCCCTAAAAAAGATCTTTTTTATAAAAAAATAAACTTTTAGACAATTATTTGTTGCGATTGCAAATATTAGCACTAGTTACATTATCTATCTTAAATAAGAGAGCTTAATTTTAACTTAAATTTTACTAAAAATGTCAACAATACAAAAAGCTGATTTAATCAAGCAAGTAGCTAATAAAACTGGTAATTCAATTAAAGATTGCGAAGTAATTATTAATAGCTTTCTTGAAAATTTAACAAGCAACCTAAAGTCTAATGATAAAGTAAGTTTCATAGGTTTTGGTAGCTTTAATGCTAAGAATGTTCCAGCAAGTAAAGGTCGTAATCCACAAACTGGTGCAGAGATCACAATAGCTGCTCGTAGAAGAGTAACTTTTAGTGCTGGTAAAGGCTTAAAAGATGGAGTAAACTAAATTCTTAATTATTGTAAGCTTAATTTAAATAAGGATTGAGCGCAAAATTAGATTTATATTAGAATTAAATGGCACTTGATTTATATCAGGTGCCATTTTTTTTGTATCAGCATAGTCTAAATCAAGGCAATTTTTGCCCATAAAAACCATCCTAAGAAACCGCTTAAAAATAATAATCCGATCCAGCTTAGAGTTCTTATTCCTAATCCTGGCCTAAATTCAGGAGCCACTAACTTGCTGGTTACTATTTTGTAATTTACGAAGGCATAAAGTGGTGCTACAATAAAAGCAACGCTGGCGGTGAAATCTAGAATTTGTTTAAAATTGCTAAATAAGAATGTGATGACAAGAACAGCAGCAGCGCTATAAAAAGCCATTAAAAAGCTGTGCATTAAATGTAGTTTTTTTGATGTTTCCTTGAGGTTGTGATTGCCTTTTTTGATGTTTCTTATTATTGAAAAGCTTTCTGTTAGAAGCCTGGGATAGCTGTCGACAACTGCTAGGACTGTTGATAGCATTGCTGCTAAAATGGCCAAGCCAACAATGGGTGCTGCCCAAGAGCCGATTAATTGGGTGTAGGAATTAATTAATAGGCGAGCAAAATCATCAGCTCCATTAGGCACTGCCATTTTTGAATTATTCACCATTAGGGCGCCAACGCTTAAAAACAAAATAGCAACAATAATCGTGATGACATAGCCAACATTAAAATCGCGTCGCGCTTGTTTAAAATTTAGAGCATTGTTTGTTTTATTTCGTGCTTTAAGCCACAAAGAATGCCAGACTGAAAGATCGATACTGCCAGGCATAAATCCCATTAGAGCAATTAGGAAAGGAATATGCTGTATTTCAAATGGTGAATAATTGTTGTAAAAAATTTGTGTTTGTGGTAGTGGCGTGAAGTTTTTTGCTGCTATAATTACTGCGACCAAAGTTGTGAAACTTAGGATTGTGATAAAAATTTTCATGGTACTATCGAGCAATTTATAGTGACCAATGCTAATTATGATGGTGCAAAATCCTAATAAAAGCGCAGTAATTACCGATATACTTAATGGAACATTTAAAACTGCCTTAATAATACCAGCGCAAATAAAGCCATTAGCGGCAAAGGAGAATGGTGTAAATAGAATTGAAAGAAGGGTGATTAAGTAGAAGATTGGCTTGCTAAAACGCCAATAACCCACGAGTAGATTTTCGTTAGTAGCGCTAGTGTAGCGACTGCCAAATTCAATAAAAGGATATTTTACAATGTGAATTGCCAAAATAAGCCATAATAAATCGAAGCCAAAATAGCTACCAGCTCGCGTTGCTTGCACAAAATGCGAGGTGCCAATTGCGGCGCAAGCTGTGATTAAGCCAGGACCAAAATTTTTTAAAAAAGTCATAAATTATAAATTTTAAATGGCGAAGGTTAAGCGCTATATTTTGTGAAATTGCTGGATTTCCTTTATTAGATTTTGATATTTATCGGGAGTTTGAATTTTTCCCATGATCCAATCATAAATTTCGCCATCTTTTTCATTTAAAAAATCGCTATAAAGATTGAGATTGCTCATCTTTTCAATATTGGCTTTGGCAAAATTGCCAACTAGAAAATCAGTTTCTTTGCAGCCGCGATAATTTGAGCGATAGAGTAGTTTTTTGATTTCAATTGATTTATCCATTTAGTTTTTCCTTAAAATTTTGTATTATCTTGGTAGATTCTTCGATATTATATGGCCTAATTTTGGAATTTCCCCAAACTGGCTTTGGAAATGAAGCGTCATCTTTTTTGCGACCAATTATGTGAATATGAAGCTGACTAACAACATTGCCTAATGTGGCAATATTTAATTTATCTATTATAAAGATATCTTTAATAATTTTGCTAATCAAATTAATCTCTTGTAATAAAGTTGTTTGATCAATAAAGCTTAGATCGGTTAATTCTGTTATATTGTTTTTTTGAGGCACTAAAATTAGCCAAGGATAGTTGCTGTCATTCATTAATAATAGTTGCGATAAATTTATATTATCTATAAAAAAGCAATCACTTTGCAATCTTTGATCTAGTTTAAATTTCGTCATAAATGCTCAAATCTTTAATCATTAATAATGTTGTTTTAATAAAAAAGGCTGAAATAAATTTTGCAAATGGTCTTTGTGTTTTAAGTGGTGAAACTGGTTCTGGAAAATCTATTTTGCTTGATGCTTTGGGTTTGGCAATTGGTTTTCGCTCTAATTTTCGTCTAATTGGGGCTGACAAGAATTTTGCGCAAGTTGTGGCTGAGTTTGACATTTCTGCCAATGATAATTGTCGGGCATTTTTGCAACAAAATGATTTATTGTTAGATGGTGAAAATAATATAATAATTAGAAGGATTCTCAAGGAGGGCACTTCTTCTAACTCTTCTTCCAGCTCTTCTTCCAGCTCTTCTTCTAAGGCCTACATCAATGATAATCCCGTGGGCATGACTTTGCTGGCTAAGCTTGGTGAGTTTTTGGTGGAGATTCATGGGCAAAATGATCAGCGAGGCTTGTTAAATTCATCTTGTCATTTGCATATTCTTGATAATTTTGCCAAAAATGGGCATAAATTACAGCAAATTGGTAAAATTTATGCTAATTTCAAAGAGATTGATGATAGAATTAATGAAATTAAGCAAAAGCAAGATTTTTTACAAAGAGAGCAAGAATATTTGGAGCATGTTATTTTGGAATTGACAAAAGCCAATAGTTTGGTGGGTGAAGAAGATGAGTTGAAAAATAAAAAAGATCATCTTGTTGGTAGGGAAAAAATATTAAAATTTTTAAAAGAATTAAAATCAAATTTACTTGAAGCAAGTTCGCAATTAATATCTGGTCAGAGATATTTTTTGCGTAATCAAAATATTATTGATCAATATTTGGTTGATAATAAAGATGATATGGAGAGTTTGAATGAAGTTATTGATGCGCAGATTTCGCAGCTTGATGAAAAAATATCTAATCTTGATGCTAAAATTTTTCAAATCTCGAATTCTCATGATAATTTGGATGAGATTGAAGAGAGGTTGTTTTTAATCAGGAGTTTGGCGCGTAAACATAATGTTTCTTGTGATGAATTACCGGCATTGACTGAGCAATTGCAGGTGAAATTAGACAAAATTAGTCATGATCAATCATCGATTGCTAATCTTGAGCAAGAAAGAGAAAAATTGTGGAATGATTATAATATTTGCGCCATTGAGCTTAATAATTCAAGGCAAGAAGCTGCGAAGATTTTAAGTGGCAAAGTTGAGGCTGAATTACAATTTTTGAAAATGGCTAGCGTTAAATTTGCGGTTAATATTTCTTATGAAGAGCAGAAAATATCAGATTTATCTAATCAAGAGTTTAAAATAAGGCCAAGTGGATTAGATAGGGTGGAGTTTAAGGCTTCAATTAATAATAGAGATTTTGATAATATTGCCAAAATTGCTTCGGGTGGTGAATTATCTCGCTTTATGCTGGCGCTAAAAGTGGCGATTAGTGCTGATGATTTTTCTCAAACCATGATATTTGATGAAATTGATACTGGAATTGGCGGCAGCGTAGCTAATGCTGTGGGAATGCGCTTGAAGAAATTGTCGCAAAATCGTCAAATTTTGGTGGTGACGCATCAGCCGCAAATTGCCGCTAAATCTGATATGCATTTGCAAATTTCAAAAGTAACTAATGATGCCATTGTTAATACTGTTATTACAAGGTTAGATGATCAACAAAAGCAGCGAGAAATAGCCAGAATGCTATCGGGAGAAGATATTAGTCAAGAAGCTTTGGATGCAGCCAAGAGCTTGATTAATTCTGATGCTTTTTATTGACGGATCTGGGGTTGATCAATTTAAAGACCCCTGCAAATCAACGAATTTTGGTAATTTTGTCGTTATTTTGATTTTTTAGTTATAAAGCTTGAAGTATTTAATAGTTAGCGCACGGGTTAATATAATAATATTTTTACAAATTAACGGCTTTTTGACTGATAATTTGACGAATTTTTGCAATATTTTGCTCCACCTCTTCAATTTCACCTAAAATATTGGCAATTTGCGAGTTAGAAAAATAATTGGGTATTTTATTAAAATATTTTAAATCTTCTGATAGCGAATTAGCTGATTTTCTTATTAAATGAAAGCCGATTAGAGTTTCATTTTTTAAGTTTTTATTTAGTTGCTCTTTTGACATATTTAACTAAGAATAAATTATATTTATATTAGGCTAAAATAATATAATATTAAAAATATATAAAACTAATTTAATTACAAGATAATATTTAATATATTATATGTCAATAATAAAAGATAAAGAAATATTAATTACTCCTAAGCAATGTAGAGCAGCTAGGGAGCTATTGGGCTGGAAGCAAACTGATTTATCCGATGTTTCTGGGATTGGAATTGCAACAATAGCAGATTTTGAGAGGGGTTCAAGAGAGCCAATTAAAAGAACATTGAAAGATATTAGAAGAAATCTTGAAGGGGCTGGAATTGAATTTATTAATGAAGATGGAATTGGAGTTAAATTAAAAGAAATAAATAATTAAAAAGGCTAAATTAGCTAAAAAAATTTTTATTTTTAGTGTAAAATAAATATGTCAAGTAATAAAGAAGAAAAAACCGTCACCCCTAAGTAATGCAAATCTGCAAGGGCTTATCTAGGTTGGTCGCAACAAGAATTGACTGATAAAGTAAGGGTGGCTCAAAAAACTATTACTGATTTTGAAAGAGGAATAACAACGTCACAAAGAAGAATTGCCAAAGATATAAAACCATTCTTCAAGAAGCTGGAATTGAATTTGAAAATGATGATGAAGGGCAAGGAACTAAGCTTTTAAAGGAATTTGACGATAATGATAATAAATAGATATAACAAATGATGCAAGAGCATTAACTCTGAGTAATTTGCATAATTAAACAAAATAAGGAATGAAAAATATATTAAAATTAATTTTTACCAATCCAGCAGATTCGCTATCTTTATTTGCAATGAATGATATTGATTCGCTTCAATTTTATGAAAAAAATGAAGGAGAAGGAAAATATTATTTAAAAAGCTTTTTAAGGGGAGGAGAGGAAAAATTAATTTATAACGAGAAAACTAAAATTGACCACGATTTAGAGGATATTGCAAGTGCATTTAATGATTTTGCTAAATCAGAAAAATTAAGTTTTTATTAGCCTAGGGAAAGCAGATCATGAGTAACAATCAATTATTAGAATCAGAATTTTTAATCTATAAAACCGACAATGAAGATGTTAAGGTTGATGTATGTTTAAAAGATGAAAATATTTGGCTTACTCAAAAAAGAATGTCAGAACTTTTTGGAACTTCTACCGACAATATAGGGCTTCATCTTAAAAATATTTATTCAGATGAGGAGCTAAAAGAAATTTCAACTACCGAGGATTTCTCGGTAGTTGAAAATGAGGGCGCAAGATCAGTTAGAAGAACGGTTAAATTCTATAATTTAGATGCAATTATTGCCGTTGGTTATCGTGTAAACTCAAAAAGAGCAACGCAATTTAGAATTTGGGCAACAAGACAACTAAAGGAATTTATTATCAAAGGCTATGTCATGGATGTTGAGAGGTTAAAAAACCCTAACCCAGAATTTGGCAAAGATTATTTTGATGAACAATTAGAAAAAATTCGTGATATTCGCTCGTCTGAGAGAAGATTTTATCAAAAAATCACCGATATTTATTCACAGTGTAGCATTGATTATGATAAAAACTCCCAAATAACTAAAGATTTTTTTGCCACTATTCAAAATAAACTGCATTTTAGCATAACAGGCAATACGGCAGCCGAAATTGTCAAAATCAGAGCAGATCATCAAAAACAAAATATGGGCTTAACTAGCTGGAAAAGCTCACCAAAAGGCAGAATTAGAAAGGAAGATGTATCAATTGCCAAAAATTACTTAGATGAAAAAGAGTTAAAATCTTTAAATAGAATAGTTACCATGTATTTAGATTATGCCGAAAGTCAGGCAGAAAATAAAATTGCCATGACTATGCAAGAATGGACTGCCAAACTTGATGCCTTTTTGCAGTTCAACGAAAAAGAAAATTTTGAAGAGATAAGCGACAATTATAAAAAATTTGTTGGTAAAGAATATAAAAAGCTTTACCAGCTGATTAGGTTTGAATCAAAAAAAATAATTGAAAAAGGAGAGCTTCATTTTTCTAGTTTCTTCATAAAAAAATCTCTTTTTAGAGAGTTTAATAAAAAACAATCTAAAGAAGGCAATTGGCAGAAAGTTCAAATAATTAGCAATAATATTACTGCTAATTATTTAATTTGGTATTTTCAGCAAGAGGAAGTTTTGCAATATATAGGATTATTTAACCCAGATCCGTCAATA
>DDCV01000041.1:9774-22283 GCA_002335845.1 Rickettsiales bacterium UBA1997
TATTGACGGATCTGGGTTTAATAGAGGTTCAATAATGCCTTATATTGCAAAGGCAGATCTTTTAAATATAGACATAGGGTTAAGCAAAAATTGTAACACACCTAATAAAGTCAATATTGATTACAGCGTACAATATAAATATTTATTGTCAGAATTAGATAAATGCAAAGATCATTCTCTTTATTTATCAGGAGTTACCTTGATCGGCGCTATCGCGGAAGGAATATTAAATTGTTGTTTACTGGACTCGAATTTAAGTAGAAATGAAATAGAGGGAGAAAGTTTCTCTTCAAAAATTAAGATGTTGAAAATTCTTGAAAAAGATGATTCTATTATTGATTCATTTGATAAAATAAGATCCAGTAGAAATCATATTCATATTAACAAGCTCCATAAGAATAAAAGTCTTGAAGATAATTTTAATCAATCAAATGAAATGCTAAAAGATATTATAAAGCAATTTGGTATCTAAATTTATTTTGGGGGGTCACTATAGCCTTTCAAGTAGATGCTGACAATAATTGAATTGCAGGGTTTTTTTATGATTATGGTAATGAAAATTAATGCAGAAAAGTATTGGAAGATATTTTAGATATGTAGATAAATAATAAATTTAGGTCAATTTTTGCCTTTTAATGAAAGGTATTAAAGATGAATTTTGGTATAAATGGTGAATTAAAAAGCAATCTGTGCGCCGCGGGTCACAGATTGGAATTGGGGTTTTGGATTGCTCATATCTTTGATAATGGGGCTTTGGTTTGTGCTGTGGCAATGCTTGGAAA
Source organism: Rickettsiales bacterium UBA1997 (assembly GCA_002335845.1). Next base: position 10,557 of record DDCV01000041.1, read on the forward strand.
GGTTATCATATTGTGCACTAGCTAGTGCGCGGGTTAATATGAACTGGTCAATAAAAAAATGAAAGCTGAGATAGTTAATAAAATATTTGAGATTTGGTTTGAGCAAAATCCCAAGCCTAAAACTGAGTTGAATTTTGTTAATAATTATACCTTGTTGGTGGCTGTTGTTTTGTCGGCGCAAAGTACTGATATTGGTGTGAATAAGGCTACTAAGGAATTGTTTAAAGTTGCGGATAGTCCGCAAAAAATGTTGGAATTGGGCGAAGAAAATCTTAGAAAATATATTAATACTATTGGTCTTTTTAATGGTAAGGCGAAGAATATTATTAAATTATCGACTCAGCTGATTGAGGAGCATGATTCTGAGGTGCCTGATGATTTTGAGGCTTTGCAAAAATTGCCAGGAGTGGGTAGGAAAACGGCGAATGTTGTGCTTAATTGCGCTTTTGGTCACTTAACGATTGCGGTTGATACTCATGTTTTTCGAGTGGCTAATCGCATTGGTTTTGTGCGGCAAAAAACACCAGAAAAAACTGAAATTGCTTTATTAAAAAAAATACCTAAAAAATGGCAAAATCATGCGCATCATTGGCTTATTTTGCATGGTCGTTATGTTTGTGTGGCAAGGAAGCCAAAATGCGATATTTGTCGAGTGGCCAATTATTGCAAATCATTTAATAAATAAACTTACTAAAAATGGATCTTAAATTCCTCAAGGGCTGTAAAAAAGTCCATTTTATTGGCATTGGCGGCATTGGTATGAGTGCCTTGGCTTTTATTTTGCGAGAATGGAATATTGCGGTGAAGGGCTCTGATTTGGGTGAAAATTATTTAACGCCAAAATTAAAAGATGCGGGAGTTGAATATATTATTGGTCATTACAGTGAAAATATTGATGATGAGGTTGATTTGGTGGTAAAAACCTCTATCATTAAAGATGATAATCCAGAAATTATTACGGCTAAAGTTAGGAATATTGAGATCATAACAAGAGCCCAGCTTTTGGCTATTATTATGGCATCTTATAAGCCTATAACCTTGGCTGGAACTCATGGCAAAACTAGCACTACGGCAATAACGGCGCTTGTTTTGGAGGCGGGGAAATTGGATCCAACGGTGGTTAATGGCGGGGTTATTAATTATTATGGGGCTAATTCAAAGATAGGTAATGGTGAGTATATTGTTGCTGAATCTGATGAATCTGACGGCAGTTTTGTTGATTTGCCAAGCTATATTGGCGCTGTGACAAATATTGAGCCTGAGCATTTGGATTGTAAAATTTATGATGGCGATTTTTCTAAACAAAGAGAATTTTTTGTGCGCTATATTTCTCAAATACCGCAAAATGGCTTGTGTGCCTTGTGTGTTGATAGTGATGAGGTGCAGAAAATTTATGAAGAAATTAGTGCAGATCATAAGCAGCTATTGACTTATTCTATTGAAAAAGATGCCGATATTAAAGCTTACAATATTGTTAATAGCTATGATGGGTTGATATTTGATGTTATTTTTAAAGATGGGCGCAAGTTAGATAATATTAAAATGCCAGTCTATGGCAAGCATAATGTTAGTAATGCCTTGGCTGCTATTGCTATTGGTGATTTTTTAAATATTGAGGAAAGTCAAATAAAATCTGGCTTGGCAAATTATAATGGTGTTAAGAGAAGATTTACTAAGGTTGGTAATTTTTATGGCGCTTCTATAATTGATGATTATGCGCATCATCCCACTGAAATTAGCGTGACAATTGATGCGGCAAGAAATTTACTTGGCGACAAGGGAAAGTTGATATGTATTTTTCAGCCGCATAAATATAGCCGTGTTAGGGATTGTTTTGATGAATTTTGTAACTCGTTTAAATTGGCAGATCATGTGGTGGTGTCTAAAATATTTGCTGCTGGTCAAGAGAGAATTGCGGGTATTAATCAGGATTCTTTGATTAAGGGAATAATAGATTGTGGTCAAAAAAATGTGATTAAGCTTGAGGATGAAAAAGACTTGCCGGGAACCTTAAAATCAATCACGACGAAAGGTGATATGCTGCTTTTCATGGGCGCTGGCAGCATTACTAATTGGGCTTATAATTTGGCAGAAAATTAATTAATATGTCAAAACAATATCCGAATTTAGTTTTTAAAGAGCTGAGCGAAGTTAAACAGATGCGTGACTGCTTACCAATTATCAATCAACTTTATCCAAAAATTACAATTGAGAAATTTGAGATAGCCACAGCAGAAATGATAAAAAGAGGTGGTTATAAAATGCTGGCAGCCTATCAAGATAATGAAATGGTTGCGGTGTGTGGATATTATATTTCTTACATGCTGTATTGTGGGCGTTATTTACAATTTTGTAATTTGGTGGTTGATAAAAAATTTCGTAATCAAGGAATTGGCAAAGAAATTATATCATATCTTGAAAAAAAGGCTAGGGAGCTAGATTGCGATAAGATTGTTTTGGATTCTTATGTGCAAAATGAAAAGTCTCACTCTTTATATTATGAAAGTGATTTTTATATTAGGGGATTTCATTTTATGCGTGACTTAACATAGGTTTTTTTGAGATTTCAATTATCAAAAATAATTAGTAAAATGGTTAAAATTGCTAGCTTTAACGTTAATTCGATAAATGCTCGTCTGCCCAATGTTTTGGCGTGGATTAAGGTTTCAAATCCTGATATTATATTGTTGCAGGAGTTGAAATGTCTGGAAGAGAAATTTCCTTTTGATGAGTTTTTAGACGCTGGCTACAATGCTGTGGTTAGTGGTCAAAAAAGCTATAATGGCGTGGCTATTTTATCAAAATTTAAGATTGAAGATGTTGTTAAGGAGTTGCCAATTATTGATGATAAAATTGATGAGCAAGCGCGCTACATTGAGGCGGTGGTTTCAATCAATGATAAAGCCATTCGTGTGGCTTCGATTTATGTGCCAAATGGCGGTGGTGAATTGCCGGCGGGCGTTGATCTTGGAGATAGTGAAAAATTTTGTTATAAAATAGATTTTTTTAAACGACTTAAAAATCATTTTTCTACATTAATTAATTATGATGAAATTCAAATTTTTGGTGGAGATTTTAATGTGGCGCTTGATGAGATAGATTGCTATGATGCGAAAAACTCAGAAGGTAAAATATTATTTCACGATCTTGAGCGACAAAAAATGCGCCAATTGCTGAATTTGGGATTTATTGACTCTTTTCGCGGCTTTGATGAGATGCGACAAGCATTTTCTTGGTGGGATTATCGCGGCAATTCTTGGCAATATAATAAGGGTTTTAGGATTGACTATTTACTTGTTTCACCAATGGCTGCTGATTTGGTAAGTGATGCTGCGATAGAATCTGAAGGGGTGAGAGATCAGCAAAAAGCTTCCGATCATTGCCCTGTCTGCGTTGAGATTGATTTGTAGTGGAGATAAATAATACTCTTTTGTGATTCAGAAACTGGTTATGATTAAAATTTATTGTCCAAAGACTTTTCTTTAAGAAAAATAATATTTGACAAAGTTGTGTTTTTATAATACACTTACAGCTCAATATTAACTTAAATGATGTCAAAATATGGATAGAAATCAAAATCAAGATAATAATACAGCTCAAGATCCAAATACAGCAGCTACAGGGAGAGAGCAATTTCATGATAATAATGACGTTATGCGCAATATTATCCGTTTCTTAGAGGTTCGAAATTTTGAGATGCTTTTTCAAGCCAATAACCATAATTTGCAAAATACATTAGCAGAATCACAAATATTTCAAGATTATCGCAATACTACTGAGGGAAGGTTTGAGAAGATTAGAGTGTATTTAACGCAAAAGGATGCGCAGGACTCTGTTGCAAAACAAATGATTAGGGCAGCTATTAAAGTGGATTCTGATGTTTTGAGAATGGCTGATGATGAAGGTAACACAATAAATCACCTGCTTGCAGCTCGAGGCTTTAACGAATCTTTGAAAGCATTAGGGTTTGGTAATCAAGATAATCCAATGACTCCTCCTAGAATAACTCGTAATAATAACAATCTTTTTCCTGAAGATTTAGCTCAAAATGATGAAACAAAAGATTTAACAAAGTCTGGAGTATTAAGCGTCAAGGATCCTGCTTCTGCTGGTCCTCCAGGAGCGCCGTTGCGAAGACGCGCAACAAGAAGAACTTTATTTATGGAACCTAATCCTGTTTTAGAAGGAGACAGTCAAAGACCTGGAGCAAAAAGGGAAAGAGAGGAAGTTGGTGCAGCTGCAGAGGAGCCAAAAGGAGAGAGCTCTAATGGAAAAGAGGCAAGAAGAGAAGTTGGTTCAGATTCAGATAAAAGGGATTCACCTTCCCCAGAATTTTTTCGTGATGATAACGGCGCTGGACCTTCAAACAAGAGTCCTAGTCCATCACCTAAAAATAACAAAAGTGATAAAGGCAAATCTCCTCCAAGAGGAGATGGTGGATGTGGCAGATAATATTTTAAAGAAATATTTTCTTTAAAATTAATATCGAGCCTCAGTATCAGGTAAATTTTGTATTAAATTTGTATCAAAAAAGTCGAATCGTAAAAGATTCGACTTTTTTTTGTTTAAAAAATAGAAATCAATCGATTTTTGGCATATGCTGTGATCTATCGTTTAATAATAATTTCAATCTTTAATTATACTATTCTTAGAGACTGAAATTGTTATTAAATATATTTAACAATATATTAATAGCCAATGATAGAAAATGCCTCTGCAGTAAAAGCACCCAATAGCTTGACTAAACCTCAATATTTTCAACATTTGACCCAAGACTTATTATCTCAAGTTGTGAAATATTGTGATGTGAAGCCTGCAATTATGTTGAGACGCGCTAACAAGAAATATAATGACATCTTATCAGGTGAGATAAAAAAGTATTTTGTAAGAGTAAGTGAATATCAAGAAAGTATCCCTCTTAGTAGTTATGATATTATTAAATTTATTAAAAATACCGATACATCTGAAGATTCGATGCAAAAATTAATACAAAATTGTGGTTATGTAATCCTGATTGATATTTGTGGAATTAAGGATCATAAGGATCATAATTTTGGCCAAAATCAGAAGCAAAAAGATCTATTGCAATATGCGAAAGATAGTGCCGAGCAAGAAATTGATGATAGGGATTTAAAAATAGCTTTAGAAGTGCAAGATCCACCTCAAGAAGAGGATTATAAAAACATATCTCAAGAAATTTTTCGTGCCTTAAAAGAAAAACAATACAGGATTGCTGATAGCTTGGTGGGGAAATATTTATTCACACAAAATCGCAGAACTGGCAATGAAGAAAGTGAAGTTATGTGGGAGCCTATTAAGAAAATACTTGAAGAAGAAGATGAGCAAAAAAATACGATATTGCATGCCGTTGCTTCTCATGATGATGCGGCTTTAATATCTTCAGTTACAAGATCATTTGATAAAGCTTTTTATGATTGCGTGGAAAGAAAGTCTCACTACATGAAAAAAAATAATGACGGAGACAATCCTTTTCATGTCGCTTTTAGACATAAAAACTTTAAATCTTTAGTAGTTATGAACAAGGCTATTAAAACTATAGTTTTAGGGGATAGTGAAATCCGCAGTCAACCAAGTGCGGGAGGGATAACAGCAATAAAGGCTTTTGAAAAATTAAATAATATTTCCAAGTCTCAAGAGGGTAACAGATCTCGCTAAATTATCTATCAGCTGAGGCGTTTCTTAATGAATTTAGTAAAACTAATATCGATGATGAAGACATGGCAAGAGCTGCAATTAAAGGAGTGATGTAGCCAGATATGGCAAAAGGAATGGCAATTACATTGTAAAATAATGAGATTTGCAGATTTTGCCGCATCAGCTTGAGTGATTTCTTGCTAGCTTGAATAAGATCAATAATTGGCATTAATTTATTGCCTTGAATAATTATGTCAGAAATATTTTGTGCCAAATCCGAAGCTTGATTAAATGACAAAGAAACATCGGCCAAAGCAAGAGCTGGAGCGTCATTTATGCCATCTCCCACCATCAAGAATTGCTTATTATTTTTTTGTAAATTTTGCAAGAAATTGGCTTTATCTAGTGGAGTTTGATCGCTGTAGAATTCATCTATTTCAAGATTTTTAGCAATTTTTGTAACATTTCTGCCATTATCACCTGATAGTAATATTATTTTTTTACCAGAATTAACCAGCGTTTTTATTGCTTCTTTGGCGTCTTTTTTAATTTCATCGCTAAAAGTAAATATCAATTCATCGCCATCATATTTCATGTAGAAATTTAGATTGTAATCTTCTTTTTCATCCAACTTCACCTCTTTGATGTCGCAAAATTCAGCTTTGCCTAGAAATATTTCTTTATTATTGTAAATTGCTTTTAGGCCGTAACCTTTTTTTTCTGATGATTCAATTTCAAATAGACAATCATCATAATTTTGTAAAATAGATCGTGCCAGCGGGTGATTGCTATTTTTGCACATAGAAGCGGCAATTTTGAGATATTTTTGTTTATCTTTTTTTGTTAATGGCTTGGCATCTTTTTTATTGTAAAAAATATTTTGTAAAATTGGTTTGCCAACGGTAATTGAGCCAGTTTTATCAAAAACAATCACATCAATATTTGGCAATTTTTCTATGGCCGCGCCAGATTTAATGATAATGCCCTTTTTAAGCATCCTTGAAGTTAGTATTGTTTGCACAATTGGTATGGCTAAGGCTAGGGCGCAAGGGCAGGTGATTATTAGAACTGCAATAGTATTGGCAAAGGCAATATGAATTGAGGATTTAAAATAAAAAAACCACAGAATAAACGTAAAAAAAGCCAAGATATGAGTGATAGGAATATATAATTTAGCTAATTTATCAGCGATTTTGATGTAGGGATTTTTATTAATATCAATTTTTTGAGTCAGATCGATTATTTTTGAGAGCAGGCTATTTTGAACTTCATTTGTGATGCAAATTTTTAATGGAGAGTTAAGATTGATAGTTCCTGCGTAAACATCATCACCTTTTTGCACTGGCTTAGCTTGCGACTCTCCATTTATTATGGCATTATCAATATCGCTTTCACCTTCAATAATTTTACCATCGGCAGCGATTTTTTCACCAGCGGCAACTATTAAAATCATATCTTTTTTTAGATCCTTGATGGGCAATATTTCTATTTTATTATCAATCTTCACTCGACCAAATCCAGCATTAAGCAGCATAAATTCATTGGCAACATTAAAAGCTTTTTTGCGTATTTTTTGCTCTAAAAAGCGTCCAATCAGTAGAAAAAATATCAGCATTACTACTGAGTCGAAATAAATATGCTCAAATCCTCTAAAAGTTTTAATAAGGCTAGCTATGGTGGTTAAAATAATCGCTACGCTAATTACAAAATCCATATTTGGATAGCCGGCTTTTAATGATTTAAAAGCAGATTTGAAGAAGGGTTTTCCAGAAAATATTATAACAGGAAGGGCAATTAAGGCAGAAAAAAGATGGAGTAAATTGCGCGTATAAAACCCCATTTCTTCAGTGCTAGCAAACCATAAAGCAAAAGATAAGAGCATTAAATTGCCAGCGCCAAAACCAGCAATTGCTAAGCAGGAAAACAATGATTTGTCATATTTTTTTTCCTCTTCTTCAATAATTTTTGGATCAAGTGGCAAAAGTTTGTAGCCAATTTTTTGAATAATTTGAGTGATTTGATAAAAATTATCTAGATTATTGCGCCATTTTAGAAATAGAGATTTTCGCGTAAGATTTACTCTTGCTGTAATAACATCGGGATTTTTTTGTAAAATATTTTCAATAAGCCATATGCAAGCAGCGCAGTGAAGCCCCTGAATCGAAAGATTTATTTCAAATGTATGATCTGCATTATTTTTAGCAAAATTTGTAATATTTATTTGTTGCTCTAAATCGGGCTTTATTAGGCCAGATTGATTGGTATCTTTGAGTTGATAATATTTACTAAAACCAAGATTATTGATAAGCTTGTAAGCTGCTTTGCAACCTAAGCAGCAAAAATCATCATTGTAGCTTTTTTCATTACAATGTAAGCATAGCTTCATTTAATAATAAATTTGCGTTTTTGGTGATGCTCATTCCCATCTTTTGCAACTATTATATTGGCTTCCCAATTGCCAAGCAGTGGAAAAAATACATCAACATAATAATATCCCGATTGATAATTGGATCCTTGCGAAAAGTCGTATCCTTCTTGCGTTGGCCTTCTAAATGACATAATCACTGATGCATCTTTAATTATATCATGATTTTTGTCGGTAATGCGAAAGACAAAGCGGCCCTTTTTTTTATCCGCACTAATATTTTCATAGCGATAATTTATTTTCCAACCCATAGATTCCTGCTTTTGTGCCTGATCAATGGTTTGGTTGTAATTTATCCCTTTATTATATGAATCTTTAACAGTCACACCGCGCCAGCTATTCGATGCTAGGAGTATGTAAACAACATTAACAACAATCACCACAAAGAAAAATATGACAATCATGTAAGGTATTATCGAGCCCTGAAGAGATTTTTTAACGAAGAAATTTTTTATTGTTTTAAACATTTTTAGATATCTTTTTTAATAAAATTCTTGGCAAGATTCTTTAAGCAAAATTCTACATCTCTTTTAATCACACTAAAGTCAGAGTCAATAATTTGAGGCCGAGCGATAATAACGTAATCTTGGTGATTTTGGCAATATTTTGGCGCCAAATCTCTAGCTATTTCTCTTAATCTGCGTTTAGCTTTGTTACGCTTTACAGCTAGCTTGCTAACTTTTTTGGAAACGGTGAATCCAATTCGACAAAAATCCTGAGCATTGCGACCTTTTTTTTGATCAAAAAGATAGTTTTGCGCAGTATTTTTGGTAAGAATTATAGAAGTTTTGGAGAAGAATTTTTTGCTACTTTTTGATATTTCTTTAAAATCCCGTGAGCTCTTAATTTGAAGAATTATAAAGTCATTAGCCATTAAATAAGAAATTATAATCTTTGTAAGTGGCGATAATTAAATGGTAACAAAATATAGTTTAAGCTGATAGCACAGATCTACCTTTAGCTCTTCTGTTACTAATTATTTTGCGGCCAGCAGCAGTAGACATTCTTAATCTAAAGCCGTGTCTCCTTTTGCGCTTAATTTTGCTTGGTTGCCAAGTTCTTTTCATCCTGATCAAATAAATTTAAAGAAAAATATAAGACAAACCTTACTAGGTATATTTTTTATTATCAATAAATAATGTTTAGGTTCTATTAAGATTTCAAATAGCCTTTAATTTTGAAGTATATTTCAAAAAATTAATGATAATTTGCAGCAAAAAATGGTCAAAATTAAAGATATTTGTGACGACACTATCTAGGGTTTTGGATCATTATTTGGATTAAGAATTATGATTCTTGGTTCAAATCTTTTCGCTTCTTCCTCGCTAAATTGGGCATAAGCAATAATTATAACCTTATCTCCAACCTGCGCTTTGCGTGCCGCTGCGCCATTTATCTTGATCTCTTTGCTACCTTTTTTGGCTTTAATAACGTATGTAGTAAAGCGCTCACCATTATTTATATTCACTACATCAACTTGCTCAAAGGGCAATATCCCTGAAGCTTCCAACAAATTCTCGTCAATCGAAATTGATCCTTGATAATTTAGATCAGCCTGAGTAACGGTGGCGCTATGTAGCTTGCTACGCATTAATGTTAATATCATCTTTAACTATTTTCTTTGTTACTTTTTGCGGACATATTTTTTAAAATTGTAAAAAAATCATTAGCAATTTCAACTATTTTTGCATCAAAGCCAATATGACTTTTAGACCAATCTCTCATCCAAGGTTTAGCATAATCCCATATATTAATATTTGGATTCAGCATTAGTCCAATTCCTTCAACCAGCAATATTGTTTTTTGCAACAATAGTAATTCTGGCTTAGTAGACATTTGAAATTCGCTAGTCATGTTCATCAGATTTTGTAAAAGATTACCCAATGGAATATCTTTAACTTTGGAGCCAACCACAGTTTCACCAATTATACGGCAAGATAAGGAAAGCTTTTTAATATTAGTATTTTTTGGAACCAAATTGGCCGCTATGTGAATTTTGGCTATTTCATCATAATCTTTATTAATAAAGCCAATAACAATGCGCGCAATAGCAATTCTAGTTTTTTCATCTACCATGCCCATGATACCAAAATCTACCACGCCGATATCTCCATTTTTTAGCAGAAATAAATTTCCAGGATGCATATCGCCATGGAAAAATCCATTTTGATAAATTTGTGTAAAATAGCTTATGACAAGATTTTTAGCTATTTTATTCTTATCAAAATTGCTACTTAATATAGCTTCTTTGTTGGAAAATGGTATGCCATCAAGCCACTCTATAACAAGAATTTTTTTACTGGTTAAACTCCAAAAAACTTGTGGCACATAAAACCCTTTAACATCTCTAAGATTATCTTTTAATTGAGAACAATTACTTGCTTCAGCCATTAAATCAAGTTCAGAACAAGAGTTCTCTTGCAAAAGATGCAATATATCTCGAAAAAATCTGGATAATGCTTTGGAAAAGAGGCGAGTGATTTTCGTTATAAGATTTAGGGTTTTAATGTCGCGCGTAAATTTTTTAATTATATCAGGTCTCAAAATCTTTACAGCAACTTCTGGGCCATTTTTTATCTTAGCCTTGTGAACTTGAGCAATTGAAGCCGAAGCAACGGGAGTAAAGTTGAAATCATCAAATTTTTCTGAAAAATCACCACCAAATTCACCATGAATAATACTCCTAACCTTCTTGGTTGAAAATGGTTTTACTCTATCTTGAAATTTACTTAAAATAAGCGATATCTCATCGCCAACAAGGTCGGGACGAGTTGCTAGCATTTGGCCAAGCTTTATAAAAGATGGGCCGGCCAAATTAAAGAAATGATATAGAAATTTTTTTTTACATAGCACTAATAGCGGCAAAAGAGCTATTGCAACTAATGCCAGTCTTAAAATATTAATTAGTGATATCACTTATATGATGGTTAATTTTTAGTTTTACTAATGATGATAAATCTTATCTTTAATTAAACTATTGTCCCTAAAATAACTTCCTAAAGATATCTCAACAGAGTCTAGGACGGATCTACGCTTTTTAAGCTATTTTTGATGCCACCTTCAATTTGATCTCTAGCATCTTCTCTAATATCCTTAACATCTATATCAATACCAGCTTTATCTGTGACATCTTGTGCAATTCCGGTGAATGATTCTAGTAGGTTTGATACAACTTCTTGAACTCTAAATGTTACAACCTCAAAAGCCTTAGTGGCATCAGGAGATAGATTTAAGAAAGATGAAATTTGCTGAGGATCTATAATATCAAATATTATAGATATAATTAGTAGAGCAAAAGCTCCTATAAAAAAAGTGAAGGATGATCTAAGTGCAAGGCTTACCAAAGAGCTGGTCATTTTATAAGTATAAAGTCAATATTGCAAGCCACAATTAGCTGTGGATTATTTATAACAAAGCTAATCTTTGTGATATCTCATTCTTAAAACTAATTAATTAAAGTAGCATAAAAATGAACTGGTTAATAAGGATGAAACGCTTTTTAAAGCGCTTTTTAATTTTGTCAAATATTATCAAGATTTTGATAAATCCTCATTAGCGATCCAGTGAAATCTCAACAAAACCTCAACAAAACCTAAAGATGATTTTTGGCATTAGTACGTAGGTTAACCCAGATCCGTCAATAAAAA
>DDCV01000041.1:22322-25382 GCA_002335845.1 Rickettsiales bacterium UBA1997
TTTATTGACGGATCTGGGTTAATAATATTGCATTTTTTTTATTAACGAATAAATATTTAAAGACACCATATTAAAAAGCCTTGAATTATGAAAAAAATTACAAATTATTTTACCGCAATAATTATTGTAGCTCTAACTATTTTACCCTCCCTTTCTTTTGCTCAAGCTCTAAATGAGCAATCTCCAATGGACAGAATTTTGGATCAACAAAAGCTAGAGCGTCAACAGCAAAAGCTATTTGAAAAACCTAAATCTAAAGACAAAAAAAAGATAACAAAAAAGTCTAAAAGAAGCAGTCAATATTGCATAGAAATCAAAAAAGTAGAATTCCTAAAAGCCACTAAATTATCTAATAAGGCCAAGAAAAACTTAAGTGAAAAAGTTGTAAATAAATGCATATTCAATGACCAAATTGGCGAATTATTAGGCAACACAACCAACTATTATATTGGCGATGGCTATACTAATGCTAGAGCATATTTTAAATTATATGATGATAAAACAGGGACGCTTACTCTTTTAATTTCCCAAGGGGTAATCAATTCTATTAAACTCAATAATATTAAATCAAAAACTAACAAAAAAAATGATTTAAGTATCAAAAATAATAGCGACAATGAGGTAAAAAACTCTTTTTTTGACAAAGCCCAAATATTTTTCGCTTTTCCAACTAGAAAGGGTGATATATTCAATATATCTGATATTGAGCAAGGTGTAAGTAATATGAATCGCCTCAGATCAAATAATACAGTTATTGATTCAAGACCCGGAAAAGATGATGGAACATCTGATGTGATAGTTAATAATTACAAAAACCCTAATTCCCTAGAGCTTGGCATCAATTATGATAATAGCGGCTCTAAGTCAACCGGTGTTTATAATACTACCTACAGCATCAGTAAAGATAATCTTCTTCAAATAAATGATAATATAGGCTTTTCCCAAATAAAAAGCTCAAGAAGTGAAACCAATATGATTAATGTCTCAATCCCTTTTGGATATTATATATTCAGCTATATGGATAGTGCAAATCACTATACCTCATATTCCGGAGCAACAAGTTTTGAAGGCAGATCAACTAACCATGATTTTTCTTTATCTAGACTTGTTTATAGAGATAAAAAACACGAACTAAACATTAACTCTAATTTAAATTTAAGAAATCAAAGTAGAAAAGTTGCTGGAGTAACTGATATTGAGTCACAAAGATTATCAACCGCAAGAGTTGGTTTTGATTATAAAACAAGCTTTAAAAACAACTTAACTTTTTATACTGGCTTAACATATTCAAGGGGACTTAGTATTCATAGTGCAATTAATGATAAACAATTATACGGATCATCAATTACCAAAGACACACCAAGAGCTCAATTTGAAAAGTTCAGCTATAATATAAATCTATATAAACCTTTTGGAAGATATTTAAATTACTCGCTACAAGCAAATGGCCAACATAGCGCCGACTCACTATATTCCTCAGAACTTCTTTATGTTGGTGGTAGTAGATATACAGTAAGGGGCTTACCGTATGATGGCATTAATGGATCAAAAGGTGGATATGTAAGAAATGACCTAAATATTAATCTAGATTCAATCTTGGCTAGATATAATGCCAAGAATGATCAAGAAAAGCACAGCAGGTTCATCAACAAAACAATTTCAATATTGCAAAATATCCAGCCCTTTATTTTTTATGATCATGGCTTCACCAGAGCAATTATAAGATCAGATGAAGATGCGAAGACGGAATATATATCGGGGGCAGGACTTGGACTTAAATATTATGGTAAATATATCAGCGGTGAGTTCAGCTATGCAAAAAATATTAATGCGCCGCGATTTGTTATTGAAAATAACGAATATCAAAATAGCGCCATTTATTTTGGCATAAGTGCTAAATATTGGTTTTGGTAGATGATATTAATTAATGCATTGTTTAATAGCTTCATTTGCGCTCAAATCTTCTAATAATTAAAAAAATATTTAATTTAAATTAAAATGTAGCTTTTTTTTTAAAAAAAATAACTTAAAATTTATTAACTATATAATAATCTTTTTATTATTTGATAATTCATATAAGCACCAAATGTTTTATAGCGTGCTTAAGCTTTTACAATATTGACGCCTCACCAGGCAGAATAAACCCAGTTCACAATGAATATTTGTCAAGATATCTGCCATAGACTTAAGAAATTAACCTGCTTAGTTCTCTCATTTTCCTTATCTTTTAATCCACTCTTATTAAATATTGCAAATGCTGCTCCAAAGAATGATATTGCGATAGATAGCAGCGCTCACTCCAATTATCAAGCGCATCTAAAATCTTCAGCTAATGGAGTCGATGTTGTTGATATTACTGCCCCAACCACATCTGGTGTTTCTATTAATCACTGGGAAAGGCTAAATAATACTCAAGGAGCAATCTTTAACAACTCACAATATGATGGCAATTCAAGAATTGGCGGCTTTGTAGATGCTAATATTCATATGAACCAGCCAGGAAGTTCTGCTGCTTCGGTGATTCTTAACCAAGTTAATGGAACATCAAGAAGTCACTTCACAAATACAACAGAAATATTTGGCTCTCAAGCTCAATTTATTGTATCAAACCCTAATGGCATAACCTGTAATGGCTGCGGCTTCATTGGTGCGCCAAAAGTAACATTAACCACAGGAAATCCAACCTATAACAGCCTTGGTGGCGATTGGACGGGAAATTTATCGGTAAATAATGGTGATATAGAAATTGGCAATAATGGCTTGAGAGGTTTTGTCAATGATGGCGATGCTGCTAATGATATTAATTATGTCGATATAATTGCTAGAAGCATAAAAATAATTGGAGAATTATCATCTGTAGTGGAAGCAAATGTGATAGCTGGTAGAAATGATTATAATTATAATACGGGCAATATTATCAAAAAAGCTGATGATGGTAGCGTCAAGCCAGAATTTGCAATTGATGCTTCAGCTCTTGGCTCTATAAGTTCAGGAAGGATTAGGCTGATCGCCAATGAAGATGGCGTTGGTGTAAAAAGCGAAGCAAATGTAACGAGCAAT
>DDCV01000034.1 GCA_002335845.1 Rickettsiales bacterium UBA1997
TATTTTTCACATGAAAAGAGAGCTGGGAGATATTATGTGGTACTGGACAACAGCCTGTGCCTCTCTAGGCCTAGATCCATTCGAGGTCATATCAGAAAATCAGAAAAAACTAGAAGCTAGATATGGAGAAAAGTTTGAGATTGATAGAAGCGAAGTTAGAAAAGAAGGTGACCTATGAAGAGCTATCTTTCTAAATTTCTTGATGATCCATCAAGTTTAAATAAGACCTCAAGGAAGGCATCTTATTATTACCTAACGCTCAGCATAGTTTTAATATTTTTAACCCCCATCCTACTTTACATAGAGCTAGTTTCTCCTATTTTATATAGCACCTACTCTAATGTATTTACTAATTTTGATTTATTTATAATTTCATTCTTTTTTATTGATTTACTCTTAAGACTCATCAGTTCTGACAAAAAATTATCATACATTTTTAGCATCAATGGATTTATTGATATTATCTCAGTTGTGCCTGAGTTTATTTCCATAGTGTTTGGTCTTGGTATTAATTCTGCTTGGCTAAGGGTTTTAAGATTATTTAGAGTTGGTAAGATTGTCTCTACCCATAAAGGAACAGGTATTCTATCTGGTTTTACTGGGGTTGTTTTGATAATCAGTGCTGGAATAATATCTGCAAAAGTATTGATATTGATTCTGGAGTCATACGGATATATTCCGGTCTTTGACAATATAAGTCTTGTACTTGGTCTGGTTAGTTTTTCTCTTGCCATGCTCCTTGGTACTAAGCTTTCTGTGGTTAATGGAAGATTGAATCAGCTTGAGGATGCCATTACCAGAATTGTGGCAGGCATTAAAGTTTTTTGGTTTACGAATATTTCATCAAGAAAATACTTACAAAGCTGGGTAAAAGAATTTTATAAATCTCTTAAAAATCCTACGCAAGAATCTGTTTCAAATATGAGAAAGGCTACAAATGCTCTTTATGAGAGTATTGGTAAAAATGGAGTTGACCCAAATCTTGTTGGCTTTTCAAGAGATGTAGCGTTTGTTTTAAATACATCATTAAGTGAAGTTAATCCTTTTTATGAAAAATTTCTTAAAGAAGTAACTTTTGTATTTACTATAGTCATAGTTACTACTGTTCCAGGGATAACTGGTCTGGTTGCTTCTTTAATACTGTCGTATATATTTTTTGGAATGTTCTATTTAATAGAGGATATGGATAACCCATTAGACTATGGTGATGAATCATTAATTACTGTCAATCTTGACCCACTAGAGGAGATGATAAGTAACCTAGAAATTGATGACTAATAAAACTATATTCTTTAAATAATGAAAAAAAATAAATCTATTAAAGATGGTGACAAAAAAAATCAACAGCCGTCTGCTGCTGATGACTGCGCTGATGTAACTAGTAAATATGATAAATATTTAAAAAATTCAAATAAGCTCAAGTTTCCTCCAATTGAATACGAAAGACCGCCTCACCATTAATTTGCAAAAAACATAAAAAAGTATTAATTTAAAAGATACATATTAAATCATTTAGGAAAAAAAACATGGCAAGTAAGTTAAAAGTAGATGGGGATAAGGTTAAAGATGGGGGCAGGCAGGTAGCAAGAATATACAATAATAAGCTCTATAAAGGTACATCAACTAGCTCAAGTAATATTCTTGCAAGAACGTATAATGATAAAATCTACAGCAAAGACTCTACCAGTTCTTCTTATTGCATAGGAAGGGTCTATAGCGGAAATATTTATAACAAAGATACAACTTCATCATCAGCTAAGGTAGGCTCTTTAAGAGATGCAGAAAAAGTTATATCTGGAAGATGTTCTGATGAGGTATTGGCTGCAATATTTTTAAATATGAAGAATGGGTCTTTATAACTAAAGTTAAATAAAACTAACATAATAGAGTATGGGGTTTTTTAAAAAGCTTTTTTTAGGTGGGGTGGCTGCAAAGACATATCAAAATGTTTATAACCGTCCCATTATTATTCCGCCGCCTGGCTATGTTATTAGAGGCATGCAGCAAAAAGGCATTGGTTCTAAATGGATAATTAAATACTCAAAAGAAAAAAGTATGAACGTCACTTCATCTTTTTCAGTAACTGGATCTACAAGTTCTGTAAGTGTTGGTGCCGATAAATTTTCTGTAGACTGGCCTTAATAAAAAGCTGCAAAGTTATTTTAAAGATTCCTCCTAACTCCTAAATAGAGAATTTTAAAGATATTGCCCATAATTCTGAAATTTCAGCCAACATATCTCCATCAAAATTATCTGAAACCCAAACCCCATCATTATTTTCTAAGCATAAGCCATGATCTGTTAGAGTCATAATTCCATTATCTTCATCCACAAAATGCCATAATTTTTTCATCAAGCCCTCTAATATACTGTGATGAAGACTGTTGTTTTCACTCATCTCATCAAATTCATCAAAATTAATGTGTTTATGCGTTGAGTTTTCAATATCGATGCTAAAAAAACCGCCATCATTAACACCGCCTCCGGAATAACCGTAATAGGCACCTAAACAAAAATCACCATTAATGCCTGGAACAACTGTCATAAAAATTGCAGCACTTACCTCATTATTATCACTAGAAATATAGCCATCTAGTAAAAATTCTGCGTCAGGCATTTTGATTGAGAGATTCATAATTTATTTTCACATAGTTTTAGTAAAAAAAACTAGCATTTAAAATGGGTATTAATTTTATAAATGAGTTTATAGTAAACTCTAACCAAATAGATGCTAATATTAAGTGTTTAAGAAAAATGGGGGCATTACAAAAGCTCTCTAAAAATTGGGGATAAGAATATGCTTAGGTGGTTAGTAAGATCAACGGTTGCAGGCTCAGCCAATAGTGAAGTAAAAAGTGAATCAAATAGAGCAAGCAGAAAAGCAAATGATGCGAAAAGACAATTTGATTACGCGAAACGTGAGAAAGATCTAGATAAAAAAATGACTTATCTTGCTGAAGGCATGTCCAATTTGGCTGAGTCAATCAACCATGTTTCAAATACAACCGTTCCACTCGCAAAAGTTGCTTTTGCAGCATCACTATTGGTCGAGAATGTTCAAGACAATCTTGATGAACAAACTAAAGATATCGTAAAGCAATTAAAAGAGTAATTAATGCTTACAAAAGATGAATACCTATTAAGAAATTTTTCAAAGATTAAGCATAAAAAATGGGAGCTTTTTGTAATAACAAGAATATTACATCTGCTTGACGACCCTGATATTGAGTATGTTTGCCAGCAATACGTAAAAGTTAAAGGTAATAAGCATTATCTTACAGATCTATGCTTTCCTTCTTTAAAATTATATTATGAAATTGATGAAGGTCAGCATGGTGAAGAAAAGCATCTTGATAATGACAAGATCAGACAACGAGAAATATTAGAAGCAACAGATTGGGTTGAGAAAAGAATAAGAGTTTTTGATAGTAATGATCGAAAATTAGGCAGAAACCTTGATGAAGTTATAAGAGAAGTCGATAAATTTATTGAGTATGTAAAAGAAAGAAAGAGAAAGTTTGAAAAGAGTTCAGGTAAGAAAATAGCTTGGGATTATGAGAATAAGTTCAACCCAAGCAAATATCTAGATAGTGGCTCTATTGATGTCAAAGATAATGTTGTTTTGTTAAACCATAGGGATTGTTTAAAATTATTTGGTTATAAGAGTGATGGCCATTTCCAGCAAGCTTGGTGGGATAAGGGTACTAAAGATTTTAATCAAGCAGTGTGGTTCCCAAAACTCTACCCAAATAAAGAGTGGGACAATAGCTTATCCCCTGACTCATTAACTATTACTGAACAAAAAAAAATTAATGGAAAAGTTGTCAAGATTGGATCTCCCAAGGAAACTAGATTACGAGATAGAATAGTTTTTGCACATTATAAAAATATATTTGGACAAACAGTTTATAAATTTTATGGAATTTATGAAACTGATAAGAGTGGTTCAAATGAATATGAACATATTCATAGAAGAATTAAAACAAAAATTAATTTAAAGAAATACATTTGAGAACTATTTGATTAAATCTCGTAGCTTTGAATAAATAGCATACATTGCATAGGTATCGAGCCAGCAATAATCAAAAAGCTTCTTTCTAGTTAAAGAAATCTCTTCTTTGGTTTGGCTTCTCATCTCTTTGTATGCTCCAGATGCCATTCCACCGTTACTTATCTCTAATTTGTTATAGTCTAGCTTTTTATCATCGGGACAAAGGGCTGGCAATACCTTTTTAATAGAAAATCCTCCTCCAAACTCATGATGATAATAGCCACCACCTCTGAAAGGAACTATAAGATCTAAAAATCTACTATTTAAATTAAGAAGATCAGTCGCAATATCTGGGCAGTGTTCTGCTAAATCCTTTATACGACTCATTTCAAATGATTGGTTATATGCCATTATCGTTCCACTTTTTGGTAAATTTTTTAACAGGCTTTCTGCAATAGATCTGCGTGGATCTTTGTTGATGTCAGCAATAAACTCATAGTGCTTTAACTCATCATGTTCTGAATCAATACTATTTTGTATATGAAGAGAATACTGAAAAGGCATTTGCATATGTGCTTTTTGGCCATCATAAATAGGAACTGCATCTGTAAAAGTTTCAAAATCGAAATAACTAATAGGATAATCTACAGCTTCAATAAACGAATTAATCTTTATTGTATTGATAATTGGTTCTGAGATTTCATAAGCTTTTATTTGGTTTAACTGGGTTGAACTTAGTTTTATGCTGGGCTCAAGCTTTTCAAATGTATCAATGCCTTGATTGTATAAGGATAACTTTTTATCCGTATTCAACCTATATAGTCTAAAAATTGAGTTTAAATCTTTAGCATTTTTTGGCCAACATCGATCAAGATATTCACAACTATGCGGTTTTTTGCAATGATTTCCTATATCTATCTTTGGCTCAATATCAGAGTTGGCCACATGTAGAATTTTATCGAGCTCATCCTTAACATTGACCTGATTGCTTAATACAAAGCTGGATAAGTGATGAAGAGTAAAAAGTTTTCTTGTATCTATATCCCCTTTCTTAGAATACTTATTATTAAGAGTAATTACATAGATATCATTTAGTTCTAGCTCAATAACTTTATCTAAGACATACCATTGCAGACTAGCATCTTCTTTGTGATATGAGCGAAGGCTTGATGAAGATTTAACCTCATAAATATCCCAGCCTTCTGGTGATAGATGCATAATATCTACTCTTATGAATACATCCTCTATTATGAAAGATGCTTCATAGATTGTATGGTTCCCTGATTCAATTGCATCGCGAGTAAGGTCACACATTTCTTTAAAGCCATTATTTCCTTTAATAAAAGGTATTTCGACTCCTCCTGGAAATAATTTTTTAGCTTCCTCTCCAACTTCATTACCTGCACTCAATCTCTCTTTCGAAGTGTCATCAGGCGGGTTGGTTGGATTAATACCACTTATATTTAGCCATAAAGATTTATGGCACTGTTGTCCTAAGATAAATTTTGACTTAGATAACATAACTATGCATTAATTTTTTAATACTATTATCGGCTACTCTTACCATTTAGATACACCTTAATTACTTCTTGCAATCTATAATAAATATACATATATTTTTAATATATGGGAACTAAATATGATTAAAGTTTCAGATGAAACAAAGATTATACGAATTATAAATATCCAAATCTTGATGTTAAATAAATGATTATTTTCTTAGCTTTTTTATATTTGTTATCTGGAATAGTCTATTTCTACTCACACAAATCAGGATATAGTTTGCTTAGGTTTATGTTGAAACAAAAGAATATTAATTTCTACCTTTCAATAGAAATAATATTTCTTATTTTTTCTTCATATATAGTTTTTACAACACAGCCATTAAACTGGATTATTGCGATGCTTATGTTTTTGCATGCAGTTGGTATTGTATGGGTAATTGGAAATCCCAAAAATTTTTATACTTTAGCCCAAGAGTCAATTGAGCTAGATTCAGATCTTATGGAGAATGCAGTGGTTTTAACTTTTATTGGCTATGCTGGGTTAACCACGTTCTCAGGAATAGTTTACTAGACTATTTTTTTAGTCTTCTCATAAACCTAATACATCCCAGTGGTTACCACCAAAATCATAAGCAGTAATACAAAAAGCTATAGACTAGCTCTGCATAAATAGTATTTTTGTATCTGGTGTAAGTTCAGATTTTTCAAGCTGATTAAATATTTCCATATACAGCATACTTCCTACAGTAGGAGCAATATCAAGAATATCTATTCCATTAATCTGTTCTTTTACATCATCTATTATTGTTGAAAATGTTATATTTATATTATGAGTAAATTTCATTTCAACAATCTTAACCCTGTAACCAGATATTAAATCAAACTTAGAACATACGTTTTTAATAATTGAAATTGAGGCTTCAAGTTCCTCCGAAGATAAAGAAGAAGAAAGCTGTAAATAGACGTTATCATTAATTTTCTTTCTAAGGCTAAGGTTCCGAACAGGATGAATATTTATGGATTTATTGGGAATAGATACACGACTACCATCCCTACTCTCTAATATGAATGATCTTAGACCTAGATTTACAACTCTACCTTCGTTATCAGCAACTTTTAGGTAATCTCCAATAACGAAATGCTTTTGCACTAACAATGATATTCCTGCCAGAATATTTCCTAAGGCATCTTGAGCAGCAAAAGCAACTGCTAAACTGCCTATGCCAAGACCAGCTATCAATGAAAAAGAGTTAAATCCTGCCATTTCAATAGCTACTATGATTCCAATAAACCATAAAACTAAGACAAAGCCAGTCCTACCAAAGCCAATGATAACCTCTGAGGACTCTCCATAATCTTTTGTGATAATTGGATTGAGGTAAACCTCCTGCATCAACAATGAAACCTTGGAGACTATTGCAGTTACAGCTAATATTAAAGACGGCGCATATATTATTTTAATAAACTCTTGAATGTGGTCAGGTAACGTTATAAGCCCAAGCAAGAAATTAGATGTGACAATTAGTAGTATTAAATATATAGGGATTCTAATTTGTGATAGAGCTCCATCTCTTCCTGCATACCTAATAATCCTTCCAAGCCTTAAAAATTTTGCAAGCCTTAAAACTCTAGTCATTCTTAGTATGGGCGCCCAAGTTAAATTAGCTGCCAGGGCAGGCATTATGGGTTCTAACAAAATAGGTAAACTAGATATAACTATCAATGAATCAAACTTATTCCAATTATCAGAAAAATAATTTTTATACCCAATAGAGTATATTTTTATGAGCGCTTCTAAGATAAAAAATAGAATGCAAACGATATCAAGTTGATATAAAAGAGGGTATTCAACTCCAATTTGAGGGCTAACATCAAGTATTAAAAATACACATGCGTTAAGAAAAATAACAAATAAAACAAAAGATTCAGAAACAAAAAAATTAAGAAAAAAAGGTATTTTTCTAATTGTGTTAGTAGTCATAATTCAATACTACAATAAAATTTATATTAAGTCTTTGCTGAATTTTTGCTACTCTAGTTTTTTTATTATGAGGTCATGTACTTAAGAATAGCGCTCTAAGCTATTTTTCTTTTAGTCTTCTAAGCAGACTTGATGTATCCAAGCGGTTGCCGCCGAGATCCTGAACATCTTTATAAAATCTATTTACTAGATTTGTAATTTCTATATCAGCCCCTATTTTAATTGCCTCCTCAGAGGCAATATTGAGATCTTTTCGCATCAAGTCAACAGCAAAGCCGTGATCATATTCATCTGCAAGCATTGTTTTCCATCTATTCTCCATTTGCCATGATTGAGCAGCTCCTTTGGTGATAACTTCCATCACATCTGATGTATTAAGACCTGCTTTTTCTGAAAAATTCATGCCTTCTGCCAGCGCTTGAATTAAACCAGCTATACAAATCTGATTTACCATTTTTGTTAACTGTCCAGACCCTGAGGAACCCATAAGTTTATGAAATTTTGAATAAGAGTTAAATATATCTTTAGAGTCATCATAAGCTCTGGCATCTCCGCCAACCATTATTGAAAGATTGCCTCCCTCAGCTCCAGACTGACCACCTGAAACTGGCGCATCTATAAAATAGCAATCTTTTAGTAATAACGCTGTATTCATCTCCTTAGATAGATTGGCAGATGTTGTTGTGTGATCAATTACTATTAATCCTGATTTAGCATTATCAATAATGCCTGAGTTATTATTACCAATAATAATATCCCTGACATCAGCATCATTTCCAACACACAGAATGATAACATCAGAGGTAGCTGTTAATTCAGCTATAGAATCGTAAACTATGCCATTATATTGTGATTTCCAGCTAATAGATTTTTTATGCGATCTATTATAAACGGAAACATGAAAACCTTTTTTTGATAGGTGGCCTGCCATAGGGGCTCCCATGATTCCCAGTCCTATGAATCCAATTTTTCTCATTACAGTATTATTTATTGGGTAATAGATGGTTTAAATTTAGACGAAGCTATTCTAGATTTTATAAAGATTCCCAGGCTAATAATTGATATTGGTAAAAATATTCTTAGTGGATATATAAAAAACTCATAAAGCCCTGGATTAAATTCAGCGAATATTATCATCAATAATGATATTCCAGATATGATATAAAAGAATGCAAAAATTACATCAATAGTGGACATTGAAAGTGGCTGAGGTCTCTCAGTTGAAAAATATAATGCGATGCTAGATAAAAAAGCAGTTGTCAGATATCCAAGTGCCGTTCCTGATTCTGATGAAGGCAGATAGACCGTATAGTTAACCAAGGTATATAAAAACATCATTGGAATTCCTATTTTAAAAAGAGTCATAGAATTAACCCTTTGTAATTCCCAGCCCAGCCTAATCTCTTCGTTTATCTTTGGCACTGGAGCAAGATTCTGTGAAAGTGCAACCCAAGATTTTTTGCGGTTTATTCCACATTTTGCATCTTTAAGATACCAACCATCTATATCAAATTCTTTATCTAGGTATTGCTCAGGTACTGGTTGTAATATTAGAGAGTTATTAATTGCTGAAAGGCTTATATAAATAAACTGCGTATCAAAAGGATAATTACTCCCAATAGCCTTAAAATCAAAATTAGCTGTTATTAAATATCTTGATGAATGAATGCCATTGCCTTCAATAGATTCTATTTCCTTGCTCTCATACTTCGGATTAATAGAGCTAAGATTGTTAAACTTTATTGATGATATTGGATCGATATATGGACCAATTACATCAAGATAGAGTTCTGCTCCATATGTACCCTCTTCAATTGATATATTTGTAATTCTTTGAATGTCGATATTAAATGAAATTACATCTGAAATTTTTTGAGTACCGTCAATTACAGAAAGCTGATTTTTATATAGTGTTTTTATGGGGCTTGATGAAGACTTGTTAATTGGTGATGCAAGCTTTACAAGAGCAGAGGTCTTTATAATATTTAGGTTATCTTTAAAAGCTAAATCCTTTGATAAGCCCATATATATATCTTTTTTTCCATCTATTTTATTTATGCATTCACATAATACTGAAATAAAATCTTCATCATTCTCATATTTTAAATTATTAATGTCTGAGGCATATTTTAAGAGCAATGGAGCCTCAAACTGACTAAATTGATTGTTAAAGGTTGATTTTTCAATTGCAGAATATTCATGAGATTCAATTTTTTCAAGAAAAGCCTCCATAGATAGATAAATATCATAATTTGCATCATCCTTAAGCAGGATAGTGTTATTAATATCTCTGAAATCTAATTCATTGTTCGGAGTACATGTTATGAACCTATTTTTATTGTAGTTTTTCAGGATATCAAAAATTTCTGGCTTTATGGAATTTTGAAGAGCTCCGAGATTAATTAGATCATCTTGTGTTGACTGACTTAAAAAGCTTTCGATATCTTTTCTTAAAGAGTTTTTATCATTTGTATATTTTTTATATGTTGAATGCAGATAAATATCATGCTGATTCAGCTGTTCCATATTAGCGAACATTTTACTTTTAGGAGTCATATTTGCTATGTGGTAGATTTTATTTTTTTTGACTAAAGACCTTAAAATTTCCATTCTTTTTAGAATAGATACGCTGGTGTCTGATAGAGCATTTGATCTGAGATCAAAGAGATTCAGATCTTTAAAGGGAGCATCGGCAGTGACAGCTGTTGTATTAAATAAAATTCTTCTTTTAGAAGAAGATTCTTGAATATTTTTGATCTTGGTCCGCCCAATTGATGCAAAGGTTCCGGGTGAGGTTGCAAATAAGAAATTATTTTTTTTAAGCAACTGCTTGTAATAAGCCATTGCATTTTCGTCAGTTCCGGCCTCAATATGTGGGATATCCTCATAGTGTATTTTTATCAAGCAGCCGCCTATTCCACCAGAATCATTAATCTGCTTTTCGATTAAGCTGGCTGTTTTTTTTCCTAGGTTATATAAGCTACTACCCGATTTATTTGAAGAATCCCAGAGTAGAAAATTGATTTTTTTCATTATTAGTTAAGTTTAATAAAACTTATCTTAGAGTCAAATATCAAATATTAATTTAGGTCTATCGCAAATTCTTTAAGAATTTCTATATCGATAATAGAAGATGCTTTTTTATGTGTTCTTCTTAAAAAAACCTTTGGAGCAAAACCGTGCTCGTAAGCTTCTTTCCATCTTTCAGCACAAACACACCAAGAGTCACCATCTTTTAGACCAGGGAAATTAAATTCAGGTTTTGGCGAAGATAGGTCATTGCCTCTAGATTTTGAGAAAGATAAAAAATCTTCTGTTATTAATGAACAAACAATATGAAGACCGCGATCATGTTTATCTGTATGACAAAAGCCATCTCTAAAATACCCAGTTATAGGATTTGAGCAACATTCATCAATTGGCTCATCAAATACATTAGTCTGATTCATTTTTTTTATCATCCTGATATTTTTTATAGTCTTCCCAGTC
>DDCV01000090.1 GCA_002335845.1 Rickettsiales bacterium UBA1997
GGAGGCTAGTGCCGTTTTTAGGATTATTTTAGGAATCATGGCTTTTCAGATGTTAAAAATTTAAATAATGAGATAAGTTAACATCCAAAAATTTCCTCTTGCTCCTGCCACAAATCTGATAACTTTCTATTAGAAATAATATCCTGAAATCTTAAAGTCCTTGGCTGAGTGCCAGTTAATATTTTCTTGATAATTCTTGGTGAAATGAATCTTGAGATTAAAAACCTTACTCACATAAGAAGTTCCAACTTTTTCTTTTCTGGCAATATCAGCCAAGGATTCAAATTTACCTTCCTCCATTTCTATCTTCCACTTATAGGCCTTACCGATGGTTTTGATTAACTTATCATCAAAATAAGTTTTCTGACTTTACGGCTTCATATTTTTTGGCATTACGCGCTTTGCTGTTTTTTTAGCTCTTTTATGATTTATAGTGATTTTTATAAAAAAAGCTTGAATCTATATCTTGCAAATGCGACATCAAAGATAGGATTTGTTATGATTCCAAACTTTTTTAACTAAAGATTAAAAATGCCAATTATACGAGCAAAAAAAGCTTCCAAAGCAAGCTCCCAAGAGCCTGATGAGAATTTTGTACCTTATGTTTGTCACTATGATCCCAATACTATACTTACTAAAGATGGTGAGCTAATTCAAATAATTCGCGTAGCCGGATTTCATGAGTCAACCGCATCACAAGTAATATCTTTGCGCGAAGCAGTTCGCGAATCTTTGCAAGCACATATTAAAGGTAATGACTTTGCACTTTGGTTTACCACTATTAGACGCAAGAAGAATATTGTGCCTAAGGGAGAGTTTGATGAGCCATTTTGCAATCATATTAATGATATATGGGTTCAGCAAAATGAGTGGAATAGTCAATATGTCAACGAGCTTTATATATCGGTAATTGTTGAGGGATTGGATACATCTATATCAAACTTTAAATCTCTTATTAGATCATTTTCGTACCTTGCTACCAAAAAACTACATAGTCAGCATCTTGGTAAAATGCATGAAAAGCTTTCTAATCTAACTAGCGAAATAATAAGCGACATTAGCGATTATGGAGCATCTTTGCTAGGAATGAAAGAGTGGAATGGAGTTTTATATTCGGAAGCCACGAGGCTTTTTGGTAAAATTATAAATCTTAGTGAGGATAGATATCCCGTGGATTGCAAAGATATGTCTCACGTATTAACTAGCCATAAGATAGCATTTGGTGGTTATAGCTTGGAAGTTGCTGGTGATGATAATAAAAATTACGCCACCATGTTTTCTCTCAAAGAGTATAATGAAATTAATAATGACAGTCTCGATGACATTTTGCAGCTTCCCTTTGAGTTTATTATAACTCAATCATTTGATTTTATTCAGCATGGCAAGGATTTGGATCATTATAAATATCATGATTATATATTAAATATTAGTGGCGACACTGATATGAAGATGGTTACTAACATTGAGAGATTGGCAAAAAAAAGCGATGATTCGGTAACAGATTATGGTGAGCTACAGACTACTTTTATGATTATTAGTCATGAAAAAAGAGAAATGGAAAAAGATGTTGCTGCAATATTACAAAGGTTTAGTGAGCTTGGAATTGTTGCAGTAAGGGAAAATATTTTTGCTGAACATTGTTTTTGGTCACAATTGCCAGGTAATTTTTCTTTTATTCGTCGCCAAAAAACCATTGACCTCGACAGCCTTGCTGGCTTTGCAGCTCTTTATAATTTTCCTGCTGGAAAAATTGATGATAATCACTGGGGCCCAGCAAACACTGTGCTACATACTGTTCTTAACACGCCATATTTCTTTAGTTTTCACGATGGAATTGAGGGGCATAGCATGATTTTAGGCGACGCTAGTTTACAAAAGTCGGTTTTGCTTAACTTCCTTGTTGCACAATCAATGCGTTTTAAACCCAAAATATTTTATTTTGATTTTCAAGAAGTGGCAAAATCATTTATTAACATAATAGGCGGAAATTATTATAAAATAACTCATAATAACGACATATTTAGCAAGCATCTTGATGTCAATATTATTGCTAGTCTAAAAAATCCAGAAGATAGCACATTTCTTACCGAATTCTTCCATAATCTTGGTAATATTGGCAAAGATATCATTCCAAAAGAGGAGATGGATAAAATTCCTACAATTGTACAAAAAATAATTGCAGATAAAAATATAGTTGATTTGCGACTGGCAATTGAATTATTTGACAATGATGCAACAAAAAATCTTCATTATCGATTCAAGAGCTTATATCAAAGGGGTATAAATAGAATTTTTGACACCAAATCAGAAATAAATTGGCAAGATCAAATCATAGCGTTTGATCTAACAGAGCTTTATGATAAGAAAATATTATTAGTTCCTTTGGTTCATTATTTGCTTTATAAAATTGAAAAAAATCTTGACGGTCAGCCCACAATAGTTGTTTTTAACGAAGCTTGGGAGCTTTTGGATAATAAAATTATGGCTCCAAAAATAGATTCTATGCTAACTCGCTTTAAAGAAAAAAACTGCGTGACTATTTTTAGCGCCTTTGAGGGCAATAAAGTTGCGGGTAGTAAAATAAATAGTGAAATAATTGGTCACTTTACCTCAAAAATGATATTTCCAGATTATGAAATTACTGAAATTGAAAAT
Organism: Rickettsiales bacterium UBA1997; assembly: GCA_002335845.1. The sequence continues at coordinate 2,656 of DDCV01000090.1, forward strand.
AAATTCTATAGCGACATTCTGCAAATGTCGGTTCATGAATTAAAGATGCTCGAAATTATGGACTCCCATCGAAAGCAATTTTTGCTTAAACATGGCAGCGATTCAGTTGTTATAAATCTTGACTTCCCTTATAATATAGAGATTCCACAAATTCTTGCTAATGATGAAATTAGTAAAAAAATCATTAGCAAGATATACCTCAAATATCATCCAAATAATCAAAAAGCTACATTGAAAAGTAAGTCTTTATTTTTACAAGAAGCCTTTCTTGCCCTTCGTAAAATTGAAGAAGAAAGAAAAAATAAAGAGAAAGAAAGAATGAGACAAAAAAGGCTAGAAGAACTTAGGGTATTTAACTTAGAAGATTAAGTTGAGATATATATGTTATTGAGTGCAAAAAAAATAAAATCAGATAATAATACCAGGATAATATGGCTTCATGGCTGGGGTCAGGATCATAAATCTTTTTTATCAATGGCTTGTCTTTTTAATGATTGTGAGAATATAATGATTGATATGGCGGGGTTTGGTGCAGCTAAAAAGCCAAAGGAAGCTTGGGGAACAAATGATTATGCGCTAGATTTAGCTCAATATCTAAAAAAAGAAAAAATATCTAAAAAAACCTATCTTATTGGACATTCTTTTGGTTGTCGTGTGGCTTTACGTTTCGCCGCTCTTTTTCCTAACAGAGTCGATGGTATTGTTTTAATTGCAGCCGCAGGATTAAAGAAAAAAAGATCAATATTCTTCAAGATGAAGGCTGCTATCTTGAAGCTAATCGCTAGATTTATAGGTAAAATTGATTTTTTGATAAAAACCAATCTCAAAGAAAAATATAGCAATAAATTTGGTAGCCCAGATTACCGAAATGCCAAAGGAATTATGCGTCAAATATTCGTTAAAACAATTAGTGAAGATTTATCAGAAATAGCCTCCGACATAAAAACCAACACAATATTAATTTTTGGCAAAAACGATAAGGATACTCCACCAGAATTTGGCAAAAGATATAATAATTTATTAACCAATTCTCAATATTTCGAGCTACCAAATTTTGACCATTACAGCCTATTATCACAAGGTAAATATCAGGTGCAAAACATAATATCAAACTTTATTAAAAACTAAAATGTTAGATAATTTTGCCAGTATTTTTTTTCTTTTTAGCTTCGCTTTTTTTTGCTTTAAGCGCGGTAAATTATTGATGCAGTTTTTTCAGCAAGAAGAGTATGATAATAAAAGATTTTTTTGTCATATTTTTGGCAATATCCGATTTATAGATAAGAAATTAACCATTTTCGTTTCGCTATCTTTTTTTATTATCAATGCAATTAATTTGGATCTTGGTGCAAAATTGATTATATTTGCAATAATTATGCAATCATTTGCAGCCTCTCAAATTAATCCTTGTGGCAAGAAAGCTAAAAAAGCTCTTTTGATAACGCCAAGAGTTAAAAGAGTTTTAGCTTTATATTTAATTATTTTTTTGCTAGCTATTATTGCCCCTTATCAAAAAATACTCAATCCTAGCAAGATTGAATTTTTAATTTATATTATTGCCATCACTCAATTTATCCCAATTTTTTTAATAATTGCCAATCTGCTTTTAAAGCCATATGAAAACTGGGTGCAAAATAATTTTTTAAAGCAGGCGAATGAGAAAATAAAAAATCTGCCAGTAACAACTATAGGCATCACCGGATCTTACGGCAAAACATCAACCAAACATATTTTGTCTCATATTCTATCCTTTGTTGCACCAACTCTTGCTACTCCTGGCAGCGTTAACACGCCTATGGGTATTACAAGAATTATTCGTGAAAATCTTAAAAAAGAACATAAATATTTTATCGCTGAAATGGGAGCTTATGGCATAGGATCGATTAAAAGATTATGCGATCTTACTAATCCAGATTATGGAATCTTAACCGCTGTAGGAGATGCTCATTATGAACGATTTAAGTCTATTGATAATGTAGCGCAAGCCAAGTTTGAGCTTAATCAAGCTGTTAGTAAAAAAAATGGTAAGACGATAATAAATAGTGATGGCGTTGATGATAAGTTTATTAAAAAATATGGTCAAAATATAATTTTAGTTGGCCAGAAAAATATCGATAATAATGGCTATAAAATTTTACAAATAAAGCAAAGTGACAAAGGAATTTACTTAAAAATACAACATAAAAAGAAAAGATATGAAATAAATTCCCCACTTTTTGGCATCCATCATGCCAATAATATTGCCATGTCTTTTGCTATGGCTCATAATCTTGGAATTGATAGTGATACAATAATTGCTGCCCAAAAAACCGTACCGCAAATTAAACATCGTCTTGAGATTATTAAAGATAAAAATTCTCCCATTATAATAGATGACGCCTATAATTCAAACCCAATTGGGTTTGCCGCAGCTTTAGATATTTTAAAAATTTTAAAAAAGAAAAATGGCAAATCCATTCTCGTTACTCCAGGCATGGTTGAACTGGGCGATTTACATAATAAAAAACATAAGGAAGTCGCTCTAATTGCCCTAAAGACTGTTGATGTTGCTCTAATTATAATGCCTCAAAGAGTGCAATCATTCGTCGATACCTTTAAAGAGAATATGAAAAAAGACCAGATATTATTAGAATTTGAAAATTTTAATCAGGCTAAGGCATGGCTTGATAAAAACGCCAAAATATCAGATGTGATTCTTTATGAAAACGACTTGCCCGACATCTATGAGTCCAAAATAAGCCTATAGCAAGGTTATTCCATCAATTCTAGTATTTCGTTGAATACCAAAATCGATCTACAACATCTCTAATCTGTTTAATTTAAGAAAAAATAAAATTTCTCTTTGCCATATATCAAAAAAACGGTATAATCACAATCATGATTAAAAAAGAAATTATCTATATTTGTGAATAAAATTATATGGATCGCCAAAAGAAGATGTTTTTTTGTTTCTATAGCTATTTTTTCTTTGTTATTGTTTTTGCCATCATGTCAGTGGTTCTCTAGCGCAGGCACACCTTACTTTACTATGACAAATTTTAAAGTTCCAGATGGTACCCCAGCTTTTAAATCTGGTTTTAAAGATGGGTGCGGAGCTGTGTTATATTCTCGAGGTAACATTTTTTATCGCAGTCGCTATAAATACCGCTATGATCCTAATATGACAGGAAATTCAGAATATCGCTTTGGACATTCTCGCGGCTACTCATGGTGCTTCCAAAAAGTATTACAAGGACCTGTAGCCTCTTTTGATAAATATTTATATACAAGTGGCTATGATAAAACATTTAGTGCAAAAGACATTAACGAGGCCTGGGGTGGAATGTTTTTAGACGGACCAATGAAATATGGGCCAGATTCAACAAATAAGGGTTTGAATAGTATGATGAGCGTTTGGCAAACGGGAATCGATGGCGAAAGTAGTGCTTTTGGCTCAAATCCATTGTGGGCCGGAGGTGCCAAAGGTCAGTTTTTGGGATTGTGGTAGAAATATTCGCGCAATACAATATAAATAAACGCACCAAAATATTTTAAACATATGCTAAAAAAATTATTTATTTTACTGTTAGCATTACAAGTGTCATCTTGTTTTTGGGTGCCGAACTGGTACAAACCTCAGGGTTATACTATATTTCGTCAAATGCCAAAAGGCGGCTCTCCTGGGTTTGATTTGGGCTGGATTCATGGTTGTGAATCTGGACTTGGAACCCAGTTTGGGGGCACTATGTATATGACATTTTACACTTGGAAAAAAGATCCAGATATATCTTCATCAGCTCCTGATATTCAAAAAATAAAAAACAGATATCCTAAAGAGTTAAAAGATGTTAATTGGGATGATCCAGCGAATATTAAAAAGAATTTTGATGATTATAATGTTGTTTTTTGGAGTGCTCATATTTTTTGTCGTCATGCTGCAATCGGACTATTGCAGACAGCTGGTGGAGCCTCATCTGGCGATGGATTCACGCCTCCTGTAGCTGGTGATGTACGATATGATCCGGCAGATCATAGTATTGGCAATGTCTGGAAGCTACATGGCAAGGGTGACACAAGAATAGGAACTGGTTTCTGGTAATACAGCCTACATATTGTAGCATTTATCGCCTCTAATTCTACATTTAATAAAATTAGCTTTGGTCTAAAATTTCAAAAATCTTATAAAGATAAAATTAATAACTTTATTGGTGGAAATTAAAAAAAATTGTAGTTTGATAGGGTAATATTTTCGCTATAAAGATTTTATAAAAAATAATGCTAATCAAACTAACTGTTTTTTTGCCGCTTCTTGCCTTTCTTGCATCTTCTCTTTTAGGCAGATTCGCAGTCGGTAAAAATAAGATTTTTGCCGATAAATTTGCGCAATTCTTCACCTCCTCTCTTTTGGTCATCTCGGCAATATGTGCTATAATTATTTTTGCACAATATTATCAATCTCCCGAAGTAGTAAACATAACTTTATTTAACTGGATATCCTCAGGAACTTTGGTAGTCAATTGGTCGCTATATTTAGATTCGCTTACTGCAACTATGTTAGTTGTTGTAACTGTTGTTTCAGCTTTGGTTCATATTTATTCAATAGGTTATATGGCAAAAGATATGTCGATTAATCGTTTCATGTCTTACTTGTCGCTATTCACCTTTTTCATGCTAATTTTAGTAACCGCAGATAATTTTTTACAACTTTTTGTGGGCTGGGAAGGTGTCGGTGTGGCTTCTTATTTACTAATTGGATTTTGGTTTAAAAAGCAATCAGCCAATGCTGCAGCTATGAAGGCTTTTATTGTTAATAGAGTGGGAGATTTTGGTTTAATTCTGGCTTTAGCTTTAATTTATCTAACATTCGGCAGTCTTGAATATTCAGTTGTATTTTCTCAAGCACAAAATTACCTATCAAACGAAACCAGTTTATTTTTTGGTAATTACCTAACGATCGATGTGATTTGCATCCTGCTCTTTATTGGGGCAATGGGCAAGTCAGCGCAAATTGGATTGCATGTTTGGTTGGCAGATGCTATGGAAGGTCCCACTCCGGTTTCTGCTTTAATTCATGCTGCAACTATGGTTACCGCGGGAGTATTTTTAGTAGTGCGCTGTTCACCGCTTTTTGAATATTCTGAAATTGCCTTAAATATGATAACTTTAGTTGGCGCATTTACCGCAATATTTGCCGCAACTATCGCTATCACTCAAAACGACATTAAAAAAGTTATTGCCTATTCAACTTGTTCACAGCTTGGATATATGTTTTTTGCCTGCGGCGTTTCCGCCTATAGTGCAGCCATCTTTCACCTAGCAACACACGCTTTTTTTAAGGCTCTGCTATTTTTGGGGGCAGGTAGCGTAATTTACGCCATGCACCATGAACAGGATATGAGGAAAATGGGCGGTATTTGGAAAAAAATTCCTATCACTTATGCCATGATGTGGATCGGATCACTGGCTCTGGCTGGATTTCCACCATTTTCTGGATTCTTCTCTAAGGATGTCATCTTAGAAGCGGCCTATATGTCAAGTGGCAAATATTCTAACCTTGCTTTTATATTAGGTATTATCGCAGCTTTTTTAACAGCATTTTATTCTTGGCGCCTAATATTCTTAGTTTTTCATGGTGAAAGCAAGGCCGATAAGCAAACCCTGGATCATGCTCATGAATCACCTTTATCAATGCAAATTCCGCTATATATTTTAGCCATTGGCTCAGTTTTCGCAGGCTATATTGGCATGAATCAACTTTCTTTCATATCTTCTGACGCTAGTTTTTTTGCGGAATCTATATTTGTATCTCCTGCTAAGTCGGGATTGTTAGAAGAGATTCATCACACTCCTATTCTTATAAAATATTTACCTCTTATAATTGGAGTTATTGCAATCCTATTAGCATATATAATTTACATCAAAAAACAAGGTTTGGCAGCAAAGATTGCTCAGAAGTTAAATATATTTTATAAAATATCGCTTAATAAGTGGTATTTTGATGAGATATATCAATTGTTATTGGTTAATCCAGTAAAGAGTATCGGCAGCTTTCTGTGGAAAGTAATTGATATTAAGATGGTTGATGCAGTACCTAATGGATTGGCATCCATTAGCAGGATTTTATCACAAAAAATTTCAAAGCTAGAAACCGGTTATATTTATAACTACTCATTATGGATGATTTTGGGATTGGTATTCACCTTGCTCTTTATCGTTGTTTCAATAAAAGATTTTGCAATTTTTTAGGCTTTTTAATGAACAAAAAGGAGTTAAGGGATTGTTTTGGTCATTTTGCCACTGGTGTAGTAATCGCTAGTGCTAAGAAAAAAAACTTCTTAACCGAAACATTTTTCTCAGAAAGGATTTTTGGCAAAAAAGATGATTTTATCAAAAGATTTAATGATTTTTGGCTTTCTTTTGGTCAGAAAAATAGTCAAAAAAACTATCTTGGCTACAATATTAACAAAAAGATACAATCAGAAATTGGTCAAATAAAATTTGAAGGTAGTTTTTTACAAAGAAAACTCAAAAAAATATTTTCAGATGAGTTTTTTGGTATGACTATAAATTCATTCTCCTCAGTATCACTTGATCCTCCGTTAATACAATTTGCTATTGATAATAAATCATCAAATCTCAATTTATTTAGAAAAAATCGTTATTTTTCTTTAAATATTCTTAGTTTAGATCAGAAAAATCTTTCTAATGCTTTTGCTACGCCCAAAAATGCTACAAAATGGCAGGTAGAACCTTTCTTTTTTGGTAAATATGGCAATCCAATTTTTAAAAATTCATTATCTTTTATCGAGTGCAAAAATCACAAAGTTATTAAGGTCGGTGATCATCATATAGTGATCGGTGAAGTTGTAGATTTTGGCAATATTTGCAATAAGGAGCCGCTAATTTACTACAGAGGCAGTTATGGCAATTTATCACAGGATTTATAAATATTTTACATGGTTACGATTCCGCGCCTTCATTATCATATCTCTTTGCCTACTTACGCTTAGCTCATGTGTCACAAAATCTCTCTGGGATCAGTCATATAACGAAACTTTTCGTCAATTCGTGATTAGTGAAGACGGTAGAATGACTGTCTTTTTAGGTAGTAAATATCATTATATTTTTTCCGATAATACGGGTATTTTACAAAACCTTCTTAATTGGCCTAGTCGCCGCAATATATTCATTAACAGCGAGGAAAGCCGCTTAGATCTAGGTTTGGACAATATAATCATTGCCGAGATTACAGTCGAAAGCTATTTCAGTCGCATGCCACCAGAAGATTATGAGTTTTTAAGAGCTTTGGGATTTAGAGCTGAAAATAAATCATCGCCACTAAAAGTGACTCTTAAAATGAGGGGAAAAAGATACCTACCAAGAACTGATCTAGGTTATAATTTATCGCAATTAGAAAGATCCTACATGTTGCCAATTCATTATAAAACAGGATCTTTGGCTAATCTTGGCAAGATAGCGATTACACCAATTACAATTGCCGCAGATTCACTTCTTATAGCCGGCACTATTTTATTAGCACCATTTCGAGGCCAGTAATATTACGTCAATTATCAAGATTTGTACAAGATTTAAATTATGTTATATAATTTGGGTAATAATTTTTTAATTCCTTATCAAGCGCGTTAGATCCGCAAACTACACCTTCTAACGCAAGCCAAAATCTTTGGCCATGATTTTTGTGATTAATGTGAGTTAATTCGTGCAAAATTACATAATCTATTAATTCTTGCCTTAGTTTAATTAGCTTAATATTTAAGCTAATATTATTTTTACTTGAGCAGCTGCCCCACAATGTTTTTTGATTTCTTACTGAAATTTTGCCAATATTACTAAAGCCATATTTTTTTGCTAAAAACTTACATCTATCAATCAATATGATGGAATATTTGTCCGCCTGATCTCGATCAAAAGGGGTTGGCAAATTATTATGTTGGGATAATTTTTTATTTTTATTAGCAATCTTTAATAAAACTTTCTCAATCCAATTGAGTTTTGAAAAAAGAAATTTTTCAGCTAATTTATAACTTTGATATTTAGGAATAATTAGCGAGATTTGACCATTTCTGCCAATTGAAATTCTCGTCCTCTTGGCCTTATCGCTTTTTTTAGCAATAATGTTATAATTTTTATCTTTTATTAAGATTTCTTTCATAACAAATAATTGCTAGAAATTGATAAATTTTATCTAGCGCTTATTTATATCGACATAGCCTCTTTCGACATAGCCTTTGTAAAGTTGTCTTGGGCGACCAATCTTAAACTTGGGATCCTCGATCATTTCTTTCCATTGGCAAATCCATCCGGCAGATCTAGCAATAGCAAATATAACTGTAAAAAGATTTGATGGAATATTTAGGGCTTTATAAATAATACCAGAGTAAAAATCGACATTAGGGAATAATTTACGCTCAACGAAATAATCATCATTAAGAGCAATTTTTTCGAGTTCTTGAGCGATATCAAGCAATGGATCCTTTATACCAAGCTCTTGCAATACTTCGTGACAAGCTTCTTTTAAAACAGCCGCTCTTGGATCATAATTTTTGTAAACTCTGTGACCAAAGCCCATCAATCTAAATGAATCATTTTTATCTTTGGCACGCTTGATGAATTCAGGAATTCGATCTTTGCTACCGATTTCTTGCAACATCTCAATCACCTCTTCGTTAGCGCCACCATGAGCTGGCCCCCAAAGTGAAGAAATGCCAGCGCCGATGCAGGCAAATGGATTGGCCCCAGAAGAGCCAGCTAGTCTAACAGTTGAAGTAGAGGCATTTTGCTCGTGATCAGCATGTAAAATAAAAATCATCTCCATAGCTTTGGCAATTATGGGACTAACTTTGTATTTTTGCACAGGCGTAGCAAAAAGCATATGTAGGAAATTTTCAGCAAAACCAAGATCCGATCTTGGATAAACTATAGGTTCGCCAATTGAATATTTATAAGCCATGGCAGCTAAGGTAGGCATTTTGGCAATTATTTCATAAACAACTTCAAGGCGACCTTCTTCTGTATTGATATCAATATTTTCATGATAAAAAGCTGATAGAGAGGCTACTGCTCCCACCATAATAGCCATTGGATGCGCTCTGCGCGGAAAGCCGCGATATAAAATGCTAAGCTGTTCATGAACTAGCATATTATCTTTTATATTTTTATCAAAATCTTGAAATTGTTTTTTATTTGGTAGCTCATTATTTAAAAGTAGGTAAGATACTTCAAGGTAGCTACTTTTTTGTGCCAACTCTTCAATTGAATAGCCACCATGACGCAAAATTCCTTTCTCACCATCAATAAAAGTGATTCTTGACTCGCAAGAAGCGGTAGCTAAATAACCAGGATCATAAGTAAACATGCCACTTTCTTTGTAAAGAGAGGTGATATCTATAACGCTTTGACCAATAGTTGCTTCATAAACTGGCATATTTATCTCTTTGCCGTTAGGTAACTTAAGTGTTGCAATATTTGACTTTGTCATGTCTTTAATGTTAATTTTAGTTTGCCAATTGGCAATTTTTAAAGGATTGTTGGGCTGTATTAGTTATAAATAAATGGCTAGAAATCAAAATAAAAGATCTAATTATAAAAATTTTATGAATTCTTTGGGTTTTAACAAGAAAGAGTCAGATACCAGAGTTGTAGTTGCTATGTCTGGTGGTGTTGATTCCTCGGTTGTTGCTTGTCAGCTTAAGGAGCAAGGTTACGATGTAATTGGCATAACCTTGCAGCTTTATGATGTTGGTGAAGCATTAAAGAAGAAAAATGCCTGCTGCGCTGGCGTTGATATTTATGATGCTAAAAAAGTAGCGGCTAAATTTGATTTTCCGCATTATGTTTTAAATTACCAAGATGGCTTCAAGGAGTCGGTAATAGATGATTTTGCTGATAGCTATTTGCAGGGTGAAACGCCAATTCCTTGCGTAAAATGCAATCAATCTGTAAAATTTCGTGATTTATTGCAGGTGGCTAAAGATTTAGATGCCGATTGCATGGCAACCGGTCATTATATCCAGCGTAAAATAGGCAAAGATAATATGGTCGAACTTCATAAGGCAATTGATCCCGCTAAAGATCAGAGTTATTTTTTATTTGCTACTACTTACGAGCAATTAGAATTTTTGCGATTTCCTTTAGGTGGCAATGATAAAGAATTTACTCGACAAGAAGCACAAAGATTTGGCCTTGAAATTGCCAATAAGCCAGATTCACAAGATATTTGCTTTGTGCCTAATGGCGATTATGCGCAGGTAATTCGCAAATATCGTCCCACTGCTTTTAAAAAAGGTAATTTCTTGCATATAAAAACCCATGAAAAATTAGGGGAGCATGATGGCATTATCAATTTTACACTAGGACAAAGAAAGGGCCTTGGCATCTCATATGCCACGCCGCTTTATGTAATAAAAATAGATCCCAAGGAAAATATAGTTTATGTTGGTGAAGAAGAGTATTTGCAAAATCAACAATTTAAAATTCGTGATATAAATTGGTTAGCGCTAGATATTGATAAAGGCGTGAAAATAAAGTCTCAAGTAAAGCTGCGCTCAACTCAACAAGAGCAAAGCGCCTTAATCGAAATACAAAAAGATAATTCGGCACTTATTACCATGAAATCAATGACACGAGCTGTCACGCCGGGCCAAGCTTGTGTTATTTATCAAGATAGCAGAGTTTTGGGAGGAGGCTGGATAACTAGGGATATTTTGTAATATTAATTTCGGCCTTTACACAATGCTTTAATATTGAGTTAAGGATTTTGTTATTGACTTTATGGCGGCTTATACATTTTATTTATCTAACATTTATCAAATTAATTAATAAAAAAAATGTCTCAAAACTCAGCGACTCAAAATTTTGATTTAGTAATTATTGGCGGTGGTCCAGGTGGTTATGTTGCGGCAATTCGTGCAGCGCAATTAGGAATGAAAGTTGCTTGTGTTGAAAAGAGAAAAGTTTTGGGCGGAACTTGCCTGAATGTAGGCTGCATACCTTCAAAAGCGATGTTAGAAATATCGCATAAATTTCATGATGCCAAGGACAATTTTGATAAATTAGGAATTGAAATATCAAAGCCAAAAATAGATGTTAAGAAGCTAGTGCAAAATAAAGATGATATAGTTTCTGGCCTTACCCAAGGAATTTCTGGCTTATTTAAAAAAAACAAAGTTACGCAGATTGAGGGCCATGGTAAGTTTCTTGATAAAAACACAATCGAGGTAATTAATGGAAAAAATAAAGAAAAAATAACTGCTAAAAATTTTATTATAGCCACTGGTTCAGAAGTTACAAAATTACCCAATGTTGAGATCGATGAAAAAATAATCATTTCTTCAACCGGTGCTTTGGATTTAACAAAGGTGCCAAAAAAAATGATTATCATTGGTGCCGGCGTTATTGGTTTGGAGCTTGGATCAGTATGGAGTAGATTTGGTGCTGAAGTAGAGGTTGTCGAATATCTTGATAAAATTACACCAACTATGGATAATGAAGTTTCGCGTAATTTTCAAAAAATTCTTGAAAAACAAGGCTTTAAATTTCGTTTATCAACTAAAGTTACTTCAGTTAAAAAATCAAAAGATGGAGCCGAGGTTGAGATAGAGCCAGCTAATGGTGGCGACACAGAAAAGTTAGCGGCGGATATTGTTTTGGTGGCTATTGGACGCAAGCCAAATACTGAAAATTTAGGTTTAGAAAATGCTGGCGTGAAAGTTAATGAAAGGGGCTTTATTGAAAATAATCATCTAAAAACTAGTGTTGATAATATTTATGTTGTTGGCGATGTGACCACTGGCCCAATGTTGGCGCATAAGGCCGAAGATGAAGGGGTGGCTGTTGCTGAAATTATAGCTGGCCAAGCTGGCCATGTTAATTATGATGTCATTCCTAATGTCATCTATACTTATCCAGAGGTAGCTTCAGTTGGAAAAACTGAAGAAGAGCTTAAAAAAGAAGGTGTTGCTTATAAAGCAGGTAAATTCTCAATGATGGCCAATTCAAGAGCGCGTGCAACTTTTGATGATCAGGGTTTTGTGAAGGTCATATCTGACGCAAAAACTGATCGTATTTTGGGGGTTCATATAATTGCTCGAGAAGCTGGCAATACAATTCACGAAGCGGTGGTAACTATGGAATTTGGCGGTAGCGCTGAAGATATTGCTCGAACTTGCCATGCCCATCCAACCTACAATGAGGCTGTAAAAGAAGCAGCAATGGCTGTCGATAAAAGACAGATCCATAGCTAAATTTTTTATAGAAACTAGGATTCAGGTTTACTTGCTAAGCAATGCCCAGTATAAGGCTATGCCAATAATTACTATTGGTTAATAACAACCTTAGAAAATTAATAATTTATTGTTTTTTATCGATTAAATGAAATTTGACAAATCCAAACTTCCCTCAAGATATGTTACTCATTCGCATGGTTGCGAAGGGCGCAAGACCATGCTTTACAATATCAAAACAGATCTTTATCCAGATGGTCTAACAGATGATGATTTAGATAAGCCGTTTGTTGGTGTGGTAACGGCATGGAACGAGGCAGCTCCTTGTAACATAGCTCTGCAAAGGCAGGCCCAGCCAGCAAAAAAGGGCGTTAAAGAAGCGGGAGCAACCCCAAGAGAATTCACCACAATTACCGTGACTGATGGTATTGCTAATGGTCATCAAGGCATGAAATCTTCTCTTGTTTCTCGCGAAGTTATTGCTGATTCTATTGAGTTGACGGTTCGAGGTCATTGTTATGATGCTTTGGTTGGAATTGCTGGTTGTGATAAATCGCTACCGGGAATGATGATAGCGATGTGTCGCTTGAATGTACCTTCGGTTTTTATGTATGGAGGCTCGATTTTACCGGGTAGGTTTAAAGGAAAAGATGTAACGATTGTCGACGTTTTTGAAGGGGTTGGTCAAAGAGATGCTGGTAATCTTAGTGAAGAAGATTTGCAGCTTTTAACTAAAGCCGCTTGTCCAAGTGCTGGTGCTTGCGGTGGGCAATTTACTGCCAATACTATGGCATGTGTTAGTGAGGCAATTGGATTGGCTTTGCCCGGATCCTCTGGGGCACCGGCACCTTATGAATCAAGGGATGAATATGCTTACGAATCAGGTCGCACTGTTGTTGATCTTATTAAAAATAATATTAAGCCACGCGATATTGTTACTCTTAAATCTTTAGAAAATGCTGCGGTAATTGTAGCAGCAACTGGAGGATCAACAAATGCTGCTCTGCATTTGCCAGCTATCGCGAATGAATGTGGCATTGATTTTGATATTTTTGATGTTGGTAAGATTTTTAAAAAAACTCCTTATATTACCGATATGAAGCCCGGTGGCAAATATGTTGCTAAAGATTTATATGAAGCTGGAGGTGTTCAGATGATATTAAAAGTACTTCTCGACGAAGGCTATATTCATGGTGATTGCTTAACTATTACTGGCAAAACAATGGCAGAAAACTTAAAAGATATTAAGTTTAATTTGGATCAAAAAGTTGTTTATCATCCAAAAAAACCACTGTCGCCAACTGGTGGCGTGGTAACTTTAAAAGGTAATTTAGCAATTGATGGCGCCATTGTAAAAGTTGCTGGTATGGCGCAAGATAAGCTAGTTTTCAAAGGCGTAGCGCGCTGCTTTAACTCGGAAGAAGATTGCTTTAAAGCTGTAGAAAATAAGCAATATAAAGAAGGAGATATTTTAATAATTCGCTATGAAGGGCCAAAAGGGGGGCCGGGTATGCGTGAAATGCTAGCTACAACCGCTGCAATTTATGGTCAAGGAATGGGTGATAAAGTAGCTTTAATTACCGATGGTAGATTTTCTGGTGGCACAAGGGGGTTCTGCATAGGTCACGTTAGTCCAGAAGCTTATGATGGCGGCATGATTGCGCTGCTTAAGGATGGCGATAAAATTACTATTGATGCTAAAAAAGGCAGTATTGATGTTGACTTAACTAAAGAGGAGATTGATATCAGAAAAAAATCTTGGCAAGCCAAAGAAAATGATTATCAAAGTGGCGCTTTGTGGAAATATAGTAAAACTGTAGGTTCTGCAAGATACGGTGCGGTAACTCATGGCGGTAAAAAATCTGAGAAATTTTCTTATAATAATATTTAATTATTTGTTTAAATAATAAATATTTGAATTTATAGATATTAGATATCGTTAGTTCTCTACCTAATAATTCTATTTTTTGTTAAAAATATAAATTAATCAAAAATGTCCAAAGATAATCAAAGTAATGTTAATGTTCCAGAGCATGTAGCAATGGAAAGCGCACTTGGTTCTGCTCTTTTGTTAGCAACAAAAGCACCGACTCATAAATATCTTTTTTCTCATGACTTTGAGTGGCTTATAATTCCACCAATTGCTTCTAGGCAATTTTCGTTATTTAGAAATAAACAAAATGAACCTATTGCCTTTGTATCATGGGCCAATGTCAATGCTGATGTTGAAAGTAGGTTACAATCAGGTATTTTAAGATTATCTCCACAAGATTGGAACTCAGGAGATAAGCTTTACATAATTGACATAATTAGTCCTTTTGTAGCGGTTGCTGAAATATTGAAGCAGCTATCTAATGGACAATTTAAAGATCAATCAGTTAGTATTTTAAGGCCAAATCCTGATCAAAGTGGCATGATGGAATCTATTTCCATTGCTCAAGCAGTTGCTGATCTTGAGAAGGCGGGCAATCAAGATCAGAAATAATTAGCTTTATAATTATAACTTAATCAACAAAAAAGCGATCAATCAATTATATATCATGTCGTCAAATATTTCACGCTATTTAATATTATTTCTTGCCATGATTTTTGTAACTGCATGTTCTGTTTTTGGAGTTAATACAACCGAGCAACCCTCTTACACTTCGTATCAAAAAGAGCTAGAGTTTGAAATAAGGCGATATGACGATTTTATATCAGCTTACACTGAGGTTGAAAGTGATAATTTTGATAAAAGCAATAATATAGCTTTTAGAAGGTTGGCCAAATATATTTTTGGCAACAATAGTACAAAAGCTAATATTTCAATGACTTCTCCGGTATTGGTAGAGCAATCAAAAGGTCAAAAAATTGCCATGACCTCACCAGTTTTAGTAGAAAAAAAGGGTAAAAAAAGAGTCATGAGCTTTATTTTGCCAAAAAAATATGACCTAAATAGTCTACCAAAGCCACTTGATAATAATATTAAAATTAAGAGTAGGGCAGGAGCTTTAATGGCGGCAATTAGATTTAGTGGCTTGTTTAGCGAAGATAAATTCCAAGATAATTCAGTAAAATTACAAGAATGGATTAAAGATAATGGTTATAAAAAAATTGGCCAACCAATATATGCTGGCTATAATCCGCCATGGACCATTCCCTTCTTGAGAAGAAGCGAAGTTTTAATTGAAGTAGCTAGATCTAAATAAATATTTTTGAATTTTAAAAGTTGTAAAATGAAGGCCTTCACGAAGGCCATATACTCATAATACCATTTTAACTTTCTAATTGACCATTTAGACAAAATATTTTGAGGATAAAATTTATCATAAAAATCGCTGTATGTATAATGATATACATCAAGATTTTTATGATAAATTTTATACCAAAAGATAAAGTATAAATGGTCGATTAGAAAGTTAAAATAGTATAAGGCCCAAAGCTTTACGGCTTTTAAAATTGAAAAGGATGAAGCTAAAATTTAATAAATACTAATTTATCTTAAAGATGGGAAATGGTATAATATTAAAAAAAACCAATATCCAGCAAAG
>DDCV01000142.1 GCA_002335845.1 Rickettsiales bacterium UBA1997
GCGGTTTATGACGTCAAAGAAATTACATTTAAAAATCATAATTACTATTACAAATGTAAAACAAGCCCATTATGCGATGCCTTAGTTAAAAATGCCAAAGATCAAGGTGTTTTGGATCAAAAAACTCAAATATTAGTTCAACTTTATAAAGATAAAGAATTTAAAAATCCTCTCCTAGAAGAAAGCCAAGCAAAAGATGGTGATGATAATCTTCTTTATCTCGATCGAGAAGGTAAAGTTACCAAACTTACAACTAATAAACTCCATTTTAAGCAAAAAAACACATCGGTCACCGTCAATAAATTAAAAGAAAATGAAGTTGTCTTGGTTGATTTAAAAGTAGTAGGAGGGGCTGGAGAAGAAAGTTTAAAAAATAAAACCGTAATTCACGCTGTTGGTCCTGATTATAGAAAAGATGATATTAAAAAATTATCTTCTAACGCCAGAAAAAGAAAGCTAAAAGAAATCTATCAAAAAGCCCTCGATAAAGCTTATGATAATGGTATTAAATCTATCGCCCTACCAGTTTTGTCAGTTGGAGTTTTTAATTTTCCTGCTAAAGAAGCAGCTGAGGTTGTAGCCGATATTTTAAAAACAAATTGTCAACGCTTTGATAAAATTGAGGTTTGCGATAAAAATCAAGACAGGAATAAGCAAGATCAAGAAACTGAAATAATTCAATTAATCAAAGAAAATTTAGCATCAAGCCAATCTAAGCCAAATTACAATTTATCCGATCAATTAAAATCAGGATTTGAGAAATCTCTAACCCCCAAAAGATATCAAGCGGCTTTGTCAATATTGCATCGTTATTGTGGTGTTAATGTAGATTCATTGACACAAGGGTTACAAGAATATTTAGATAATGCAGAAAAATTTAAAGGTATAAATTTTGATTTTGATAAGACGGATGATTTCGATAAAGATTTAGAATCTAAGAGGCGTGATCTTGCACAATTTAACAAAAACTGCTATGATTTCTTCGCAAAAGATAGCGATAAAATGTGGAAAAAAATTGCTGAATTTGCCACAAATGAAGCTAAAGCTAAAGATTTATTAAGAATTAAAGAAAAATTTAATTTTCACAAAGATGATAATAATTTTCAAGAAATAGTAAGCATCTTTGATGTTTTATATAATCAAGATTCTTCAAATCAAACTCTAGAGGATAGTTTACAAGAGCTAAAGAAAATTATTATCTGCGCAAGACTAAAAAAGAAGGTCGCCAATATATCTGAAAAAGATGCAAATCGTTTAGCTGATGGCTTTATTAATAATAACCAAAATATAGATTTAATCAAAAAAGATCCATCTTTAAAAGACAAAATCTCAGCACAAAAAATA
The DNA here is from genome assembly GCA_002335845.1 of Rickettsiales bacterium UBA1997. The sequence goes on from DDCV01000142.1 coordinate 1,345, forward strand.
GAAAATATTTTTAGCAAATTTGTTTCTTTAGGTAAAATTGAAAATATTGAAGATTTAAAATTTAGAATTTACGAGAAAAAAGTTACGCAGTTTCAAGAAAAGTTTAGCAATGAAGTTTTGCTGCTTGATGAAGTAAAGGCAGTCAAAATGGCAGGAGATGAGGTTGTTTTCAGGGGGATTAGCTTACCATCTCAGATATCACTTCAAGAGCAAGAAGCAATTATTAACAAATCATTTCTAAGCGCTAATATTCCTCAGGCTAAATCAGCAACTAAAAATGAAAGGCAAGATCTAGGATCTTTACAAATATTAAAAAACAGAATACCGAGTCCAGTTGGCGAAGGAAATAGAATCTCATATGCGGTAGCTACTTCTTTAAATCCAAAAACTGCAATAGAATATGCCACTAAAAGCGATAAATATGGTTGGATTTATGAAATTAGACCACAACAACATAAAAATGCGGTATTAATAAAAGGAGTATATAATGAGGTTGATTTTTCAGAAATTAAACCAGAAGAGATATATGCTGCTTATCTTATAGAGCAATGCGAAGATAAAGAAACATCTAAAGTAACTAAAAAAATTCTTAATCCTCAATTTAAAAAAAGAGCTACTGATCAACCTCAAGAAAAGCTTCAAGAGGAAACCGATATAACTAGAGTAAACTTATTATCTAAAATCGCTGAAAAGTCAGGCGAAATAGATAAATATTTAAGAAACATTTCATTACAAGCTACAAAAAGCTTTAATGATTTGGCAGCAAAACATGATTTAAAATTTGATAACGGGTCTCCTTCTGATACTATTATTTCACTAGATACAGCAGAGCAATCCGAGCTTATTAAAAAAGAAAGAGGGGTAGGTCATCAACATAAATTAAAAAAATTTATGGAAAATGTATCATGGGCACAACCACCGAGACCAGAAACAATTCCAGAGGAGTTTGATGAAGCATCTAAGGGGAATAGAAAATTAACACCAAACCCTGATGCGTATGCTGACCCCCAATCGCTCAGAGAAATTACGGCAATTAGTAAGTCAGATAAAGACTTAATAGAAATCAAAACCTCGGGGGTCAATAACTGGTGCGGCTATTTTGCTTTGGCAAATTGCCTAAAATATCAGCCTAGATATGTCAAAGACACTGCCTATCGAAATTTAGGAATTGATGCGTCTGAAGCTATAAAATTATATTATAATGAATTGCTGACACATTTTAACACATTCAATACTGCTAATAGAGATTATGATAAAAATCTAAAGCTTGCAGAAGAAATGCCTTATGATACTGGGGATCAACAAATTAAACGCGCAGCAAGGATTTCAGAATTAGAATCTATTGAAAGCGAACAATTTTCAACTAAAACTGGCTTTTATATTGCAGAATTCAAAAAATTGAAAGCCTTAAAAGAAAATCTTGATGCACAAAGTCCGTCAGGAGATTTGTTACAAGAGCTAGAAAAAATTTCACATAACGAAGAAAATGATAAATTATATCAATTTTTCATTGGCGGCTTTATACAAAAAAAATACCGTGAAGAATGGAAGAGTATTCACCAAGCATTGCGGTTTGAGCAAATTTTTAATCAATGCAACTCTGATCAATTAGTCTTCGGTCTTTGTGATGAGGATAATCAGATCGGAATGTTCGCCGAATCATATATCTCTCTTGAACAAATAAAATTTCTAGCTCAACAGCTAAATACTTTATTTAAAGTTGTTGAGAATAGTCATCAGCAAGGTAATCAAAATCCAATTTCATTGGAATGCTTTAGTGCTGAAGTTGCTCATTTTTTCAACACAAGTGAAAATAAGAATCAGGTTATATTATTGCTTGGTAATTTTTTGAGTGCTAGCCCACAAGATTTAGAGAGTGGTAATTTTACTATAAATCCAAATCTTAATCAAGAATCTTTTAATTCAGGAATAGAATCAAAATTTCAAGAAGAATTAGAGAAAATTTTTTACCAAATATTGGCAGTTGAAGCTCATGTATCAAGCAATTTTAAAGAAAAAGGGACAGCAATACTCAAACAACAGTATGAAAAAATAATTGATCAAGCTACCAGTCAATTAAAGATAAATTATCAAGATTATCAAACAGCAATTGACCAAGCTTCTGCTAAGTTAAAAGGAAAAGAATGCAATAATACACAAGATTATCTCTCAATTATTACTAAAGTTGTCACAGATATTGATGAAGACTTGCCTAAAATTACTCAACATAAACTTGAAGTAACTAATAGGATTAAAGAAGATATTGCCAAATTCGAACAAGCCAAAGAAATCTTAACTAAAACAACTGAACAAGGTACTAATTTATTACAAGTTTTAACAACTGCCATTCAACAAAACAGTGTTATAGAGCTTCGCATCAGCAATCCAAATGTCGGGCATTACACGGCAATGATACCTAAAAATTTGCACGATAGTCTTGGGCAAGATGAGTCGCGAGCAGAAGAAAGTGTAACTAAATTAAGAGGAGAAGCTCAAGCTCAAGCTCAAGCTCAAGCTCAAGCAAGTAAATTAGGGGGGGAAAATCAAAATGATGGCTTGGTATTAATGCTCTATAAGAAATATTATCGCACTCTTTTTGGCAATGAGTTTAGTTCAAGAAAAGAAAGTAGAAGTGAGAAGCTGAGTGAATTATTAGATAAATTTAATAAATATCTAGATTATGATGATATTTCCGGACCTGCTCTTCGCCTAAAAGATGGAGATGTTAGAAGAGATTTCGCTTTTAAAAATAATACTATGCTGCATTGGGCAATAGCAAATGCTGAGAATGACATCGCTAATGTTTTAATTAATAAAATTAATGAAAAAAATTTTTTTGATATCTACCAAGAAACATCATTTGATAATAACCCTCTTCACCTATTAATTGCCAAGGGCTATATTGATAAAGATAAGGACAGTAAAGAAGTAAAGCCAAGCAACAAAGATTTAGCTCTAAAAATTATACAACATGCGCCACTGCAAACTTTTTTGCAAAAAACTACAGCGCAGGAAGGTCTTCCAGATTCAGGGTTAACAGTTTTAGATCTTGCGGTTTTAAGGGGTGATATTCAATTGGTAACAAATATTTGTGCAAATATTTCAAAGCATAAGGAGAGTAAAACTAAAGAAGGTAAAAAAAAACTCACAGATATTATTGATGACTCAAAAAAATATCTAAATAAAAGTAAGTCAGAAGTTTTAAGTCTTTTACGAGGAAATTGGCAAAAATTTAACAACGAAAATATTAACCCAGGGCGCGAAGACATTAAAAACATTTTAGATAGTCAAGTAACACCAAGCCCTTCTCCAAATACTAAAAGAGAAGAAATCCTACTTGATCAATTTCTTAAAGAAAGCGGCAATGAAGACTTCAAAATAATATCATCAGAAACTGATGAAGTATATGTAAACAGAATAAACAGTCTCGATAAAGTCAAAAATCAGGCAAAACCACAATATTATTGCGGCATTGGTATTGAGGTTGATTTAATATTTGATAAAAATGAAGATGGTTCAGAAAATCTAAATAAAATTACTGGCTTTAATGTTAAAAAAGTTTTTGATGAATCACCAGCAGCGGCATTGGGAATTGAAGCAGGGAAAGATTTGATTCTTAATAATGCAATTGAAAAAACTGATGAAACGCCATTTATTGGTCAAAATGGTGTAATTAATAATGAAAATCTTATCAGTGCAGTGCAAAAAATTAGAAATGGCGATTTGTCTAATATAAAAGATATCGGGAGTGATAAAAAAATAAATCCAAAAGCTATTTGGGATTCAATGATTTATGATATACCAGTAAAGAAATCTACAGTAAGTGATTACGAAGTAGCCAGAAGGAATAACAAAGAACGCCAGTTGAAGAAATGCTTGTCCAATTCTTTACCTTGACCATAATGATTAAGATTAGAGAAATTGCTATTACATGCTAAATCATGCGAGTATTACCATAATCGATGTTATCATGATATTTTTTCTTAGTTAAGGCCAAGATTAAGCCAAAACATATTGCCATCGATAATATCGAAGAGCCGCCATAGCTAATAAATGGTAGAGTCATGCCCTTTGTTGGTAAAAGCCTTAAAGTCACGCCAATATTAATGGTTACTTGTAAAATAAACTGCATTATCAAGCCACATAATGCCAGATGCCTAAACATATTATTTTCTTTTGAGGCTTTTTTTACAACTCTGCCAAATATGAATAATATTATTAATAATATTGCGATACATGACAAAACACCAAATTCTTCAGCAATTACAGCGAAAATAAAATCGGTGTGAGCATCTGGTATGTGAGTTTTTACCACTCCAGCTCCGGGTCCAACTCCGAAAAATGAGCCGTTGATATAGGCATCTATCGACATATCAGCTTGATAGTTTTTGCCATCTAAATCTAAAAAACGATTTATCCTATCCTGCACATGAGGAAATTTTATGTAAGCCAAAGCTCCACCGCATAACGCCAAAAAGCCAATAATGAAAACCAGCAACATTGGTAGGCCAAATAAAAAAAGCTGCAATGACCACAACAGGGCAAAAATCATCGTCATGCCAAAATCAGGTTGCAAAATCAACAAAGCTACGACCGCTATCAATAATGCGATAGAAGCTACATAGTTGAATAAAAATCTTTTCTGAGAAAAGCTGTATAGAATATAAGCATTGGTAACTACAAAAAAAGTCTTGGCAAATTCTGAGGGCTGTAAAGTAAATCCAAAAATAGAGATCCATCTTTTCGAACCCTTAGCTTCAAAACCAAATATTAATAAATAAACCATCAACAACAAGCTAACAAACATACCAATGATGGCTAGCAGCTTTATTTCTTTTAAGTTTAAAAAAGATATTGCAACCAATATTATGATTGCCACAGCAGCGAATATTAGCTGCTTTCTAATGAAGGTGAATTTATCAACATCTATTCTTTCAGCAACTGAAGGACTTGATGAAATTATCATGATGGCGCCAAAGGCAACCATAAAAATAACAAAGAAAAAATTAATTTTATCAACATCTAGCCACCATTTTTGCAAAAAATTTAAATTAGAGCGATCGAAGCGTTTATAATTATTGATATTGGAATTAAACATTTTATGTTTTTAATGATATTTTTTACGGCCAACTATGGCCGACGCGCAAGTCGCGCTTGCTAACAAAATTAACTAATGATTTTACACTAAGTTATTTTGTTAGAATTAACAAAAAAGTTTTTTAAGCAATGGCTGATATGAAATCAAATAAAACCAGCAATATTTGGGGTGGACGTTTTAGTGAAAAGCCTTCAGATTTAATGCAAGAAATCAACGAATCAATTAGCTTTGATTATAAGCTTTATAAGCAAGATATTACGGGCTCCAAGGCTCATGCTAATATGCTTTGTAAAATTGGCATTTTAAATAAAGAGGAATTAGAAAAAATTGAAAAAGGCCTAGATCAAATTAAAGATGAAATAGAATCTGGCAAATTTGAATTCAAAATAGAGCTTGAAGATATTCATATGAATATTGAATCACGCTTAAAAGAAATTATCGGCGATGTTGCTGGCAAATTACACACCGCAAGATCTCGCAATGATCAAGTAGCAACCGATCTTAAATTATTTGTCCGCGATGAAATAGATGAAGCATTGCAATTATTACAAGATTTGCAAGATAACATTATATTTAAAGCCAAAGAAAATATCGATGTAATAATGCCTGGATTTACTCACTTGCAGGTAGCCCAGCCAGTATTGTTTTCACATCATTTATTAGCTTATTTTGAGATGTTTAAACGCGATATTTCTCGCTTGCAAGATTGCCGAAAAAGACTCAATGAATGCCCTCTTGGATCTGCTGCTTTGGCTGGCACCTCTTTTGACATTGATCGCAAAATGACAGCCAAAACTCTTGGCTTTGATAAACCGACTGATAATTCCATGGATAGTGTTTCTGATCGTGATTTTGCGATTGAATATTTATCATGCCTATCTTTGATCGCTATCCACCTTTCTAGATTAGCTGAAGAAATAATTATTTGGATGTCAAAAGGCTTTGAATTTATTAATCTTCCCGACTCCCTTACTTCAGGAAGCTCAATCATGCCGCAAAAAAGAAATCCCGATGCTGCCGAATTAGTGCGCGGTAAAGCTGGTCGTATTTTTGGCGCTTTAACCACATTGCTAACAACCATGAAAGGCTTAACCTTGACATATTCCAAAGATATGCAAGAAGATAAAGAGCCTTTATTTGATGCCACTAAAAATTCAAAATTATGCTTAAGAGCAATGTCACAAATGGTCAAAACTCTAAAAACCAACCCTGATAATATGCTGAAAATGGCTAAATCGCAATATTCAACTGCCACTGATTTAGCTGATTGGCTTGTTAAAAATCTCAATCTACCATTTCGCGATTGCCATCACATAACAGGGCAAATTGTCAAATTAGCCGAAAATAAAAAATCAAGTTTAGACGAATTAACCCTAGAAGAAATGCAAAAAATAGAGTCAAGAATAACTAAAGATATTTACGAGGTCTTATCCGTTGAAAACTCTATTAAATCTCGCATTTCTTATGGCTCAACTTCTATTAATGAAGTTAAAAATAAAATTAAAAATGCAAAAAAATAATAAGATATATAAATATAAGGCTTTTTCTTTAGTTGAACTATCGATTACTATTCTAGTAATTGGCGTTCTTATTGCCGGCATTGTAGGAGGATCTCAGCTGATGGAAAAAACCAAAATAATGACAAAAAAATGGCAAGTACAAAACTACAAAGGTATTGAGATCCCAGATGTTATTTTCAGCTCTAGCAATAAATTGTGGCTAGATGCTGCCAATATCAACGGCAGCTATAATGCAGGAATAAAAAATAACAAAAAAATTGCATCATGGATTGATATAAGCGGCAATAATTCAGATGTAAATCAAGCAAACTCTAGTAAACAACCTATATACAATGGATCGGCCATAATCTTTGACGGATCTAATGATTATTTTAATGTTCCAAATATTTTTTCTGATTCTTTAAGAGCAACTGGTATAATTGTCATCAATGACACCCTAACATTACCCGTTCGCAATGATGGTCATTGGGATTTTGGAAATTATGGATACGCTATGCAGCATTATGGTGGTGGGTCTAGAACAGTTTATGATAATTTTACTATGAACTCAAGGCCTTTAACTGCTAGCGATATTCAAATAAATAATCAGACACAAATTTATGTGATACAAAATGATGGTAGTCAATTTACCTCTTATATGGATGGAGTTCAGGCTGTTCAAGGAATCAGTAATGGCTTTAACCCAAGAAGCAACCCTCTTATTGGGGCAGCTCATGGTAGTGGAAACACGGGTGGAGCTAGTTACTTTAAACCCAGATCCGTCAAT
>DDCV01000133.1 GCA_002335845.1 Rickettsiales bacterium UBA1997
TAAAAGCAAAAATATTTTGTAATTAGATACTTAGTTTATGGAACTAGTATAAGTTGCACTTAAATAAGCTTGGAGGAGAGATTTATTTAAAAATATAATGGCAAAAATGCGCTATTATATATAAATCAATCGCCGTTAAAACGCTGGCACTATTCCATTTAGTCCAGGATTTTTGTAATAATATTTTTTGTAGCAGGGTTTTTAATGTTTGTTGGCGTCTTTTTTGCTTCTCTAGCTTTTTTTCTTCTTTAGTTAATTTTCTATTTCTAGGTTTGCACTTGTGAGTGACGTATATATGCCAAGCAAAATATAAGCTAACAATAAAAGATATAACAAAGCTAATCAGAGAAATATCTATAAAAATAATTAGTTTTTCTATTACTAAAAATACAATAAAGTAGGATAAAGCGCCCCAAAACCAAATTATGTTAAAAAATATTTCTTCACCCTTAGAAGCGTCTAAAAATGAATTTTTAGCTTTTAAAAGATAGTTTGGCATAATTAAATTTTACTTTTTATCACTAATGATACCTTGCCACGGCATTTCAAAATCAAACTCTCGAAATTCTTGCATCAGCTTAACTGGCTCATATATTACTTTTTTCTGCTTTTCATCATATCGCACCTCTTCATAGCCGGTTAGTGGAAAATCTTTGCGTAAAGGGTGGCCTTTAAAATCATAGTCAGTGAGAATTCTTCTCATATCATTATTGCCGGAAAATTTAATGCCATACATATCAAAAACTTCTCTTTCATACCAAGGAGACGAAGCAAATACTCTTTTAACCGTGGGAACTTTATCATTATCATTAACAGAAACTTTAATGGTAATTCTATTATTGAGCTTGTAGCTAAGTAGATTATATATAATCTCAAACCTTACAGCCTGCTTTTCCAACATATCGGCACCAAAAACATCTAGCAAAGTCTTAAATGATAGATTTTCATCATTTTTAAGAAACTGTAAAAATTTTACTATATCGTCAGCTAAAACATATATTATTAGATTGTCTCTGCAGATTGCTGACTTGATAATCTTTGCTGGAGAATTATCTTTAATATATTGCGATTGTTGTTTGAGATTTTGAATCATTGTTAAGCTCTATTTATCTTCTAAAAATTACCTTCTTAAGCCGCCAGTTCTTTTTATTTTTCTTTGCAATACCATTATACCATAAAGCAATGCCTCAGCTGATGGTGGGCAACCAGGAACATAAACATCAACTGGCACAATTCTGTCACAGCCTCGAACTACTGAATAAGAATAATGATAATAACCGCCGCCATTTGCACAAGATCCCATGGAAATAACATAGCGAGGCTCTGCCATTTGATCATATACTTTTCTTAAAGCTGGGGCCATTTTATTGGTTAGGGTTCCAGCCACAATCATGACATCTGATTGCCTTGGTGAAGGACGAAAAACCATACCGAAGCGATCGAGGTCATAGCGACTTGCAGCGGTATGCATCATTTCTACAGCGCAACATGCTAGGCCAAAAGTCATTGGCCATAAAGATCCTGTGCGTGCCCAATTTACTAAATCATCAAGCTTGGCGGTAACAAAACCTTTATTGCTAATTTCATCTCCCACCTTATTAAGCAAAGTATCTTGATTTAGTGGGCTAAAGTTTTTTACTAAATTTTGCGACATTTATTCTTTAATTTAATTATTACAGCTATCTATATTTTATAACAATTTACAACCTATCAATATTAACCAGTTAATACCAAATCTATTTTAATCTAATAATTTTATCTCCATTCTAAGGCTCCTCTTTTCCACTCATAGATAAATCCTATAGTAAGAACGGTTAAAAATACCATCATCGACCAAAATCCAAATACTCCGATCGTTCCCAAAGATACAGCCCAAGGAAAAAGGAAGGCGACTTCGAGATCAAATATTATAAATAAAATAGCCACCAAGTAAAATTGCACATCAAACTCGTTACGAACTTCGCCCTCTCCTTCAAAACCACACTCATATTGGGAGTTTTTTTCTTGATCTGGTCGCATTTTATTGATCAAAAACGGTATCGCCAAGACAAATAGTGACAAACCTAGAGCGATAGCTGCAAAAATAAGAATTGGAATATATTGCTCCAATGAGCTATTAAAAGCAAAAAATTGCTGCGGATTGAAATCTAAAAAACTTTTTGTAACCAATTCATTCATAAAATCACCATCGTTAGAAGCGCCGTGATTGCAATCAGAAATATCTTGCATGTTTTAATTGATTTTGCTTAAAAAATTGAATAATAACAATATTTATCTTTTATAAAAACTTTATCTAAAGTAGTTTTGAAAGATAGAACAAGGCAATAAAGAGTTTTATTTATTTACTTAATTTTAGGTTAAATACCAATAGCAATTTATGCTATAAAACTTGGTAAATATATCTATGCTTTACTTAACTTTTTAAATTGAGTAGAGCAAAAATTAAGTGAATTTTACTAATTTACTGAAGCAAACTTATTTCTAGTTAAAACAAAATCAATTATAAATTTTAGCCATGGCTAACTACACATATACAGCTTTAATAACACCATTTAAAAATAATAAAATCGACGAAAAAGCGTTGATAAAAATTATAGAATTTCAAATTTCAAATGGCGTTGATGGTATTGTGGTTTGTGGAACGACCGGAGAATCACCAACTCTTTCTCATGAAGAGCATAATTTAGTAATTAAATTGGCGGTAGAAATAGCCAATAAGAGAATAAAAATTATGGCTGGAACTGGTTCAAACTCAACATCGGAAGCGATAACAACAACAAAATATGCCAAGGATGTTGGCGCTGATTCTTGTTTAATCGTTGCACCATATTATAATAAGCCTACCTCGCAAGGAATTTATGAGCATTTTAAAGCTATCTCAGAAGTTGGGTTGCCAACAATAATTTATAATATACCTGGACGCTCGGTTATAAATATAAGCGATCTAGAGATTGCTAAATTAGCCGAGTTACCAAATATAGTTGGGATCAAGGATGCCACGGGAGACTTAGCACGCATTGCCACATTGCGTAAGTTAATTAACAAGGATTTTCTATATCTATCAGGAGAAGATATGACTGCTCTTGGTTTTAATGCCATGGGTGGCAATGGAGTTATTTCAGTTACGGCAAATATTGCGCCAAAACTGGTTAGTAAATTACAACAACTCTCATCTCAAGGTAAATATAAAGAAGCTTTAGAGATACAAGATCAGTTAACAAATCTGCATAAAGCAATTTTTGGCGAAACTAATCCTATACCAGTCAAATATGCTGCTTCTGCTCTTCATTTATGCAGCGAAGATATAAGACTGCCCCTTTGTCAAGCGAATAAGGATACAAAAGAAGCGATAGTAAAAGAGTTGCGACTACTAAAATTACTATAAATTTTAGACTAAATTTTTGATGCAATTAAAGATAACATTCCTATAATGGTTATGTGCTTATTTTTTGTAAGCTCTATGGTGATAAACTTGATTCATAATAACCATTTGGACTCGGGGGCGGTACCCGACACCTCCACCATTAATTTTGAGATAACACAAATTGCTTGATTGTTGGAATATTAACAAAAAATAATCATGATTTGTGTTTAGCTAAAAATGACCAATTTTTTGGGGGTGACATAGATTTCGACAGATGCTAAAAGGATTACCTTTACCCGGTTGAGAAACTGCCGATTGTTAGAAATAGCAATATCCGTTCAAAAACAATAAATGCAAATGATAACTTTGCTAATGACAATTTCGCACCGTCAAAAGTTGCAGTAGCAGCTTAGACATCGTGATTTTGTCGGGGTGGCGCCGGCCCACCTGTCAACAGAAACGGCCGGCACTTTCTTTGGTAGCTAATACTATTTCCATAAAATCTCTAATTACGAAGACTTTCAGCCATTTTTCGTGCTAGATCATCAACTAATTCATTATAAAAATTACCGCTATGGCCCTTGACCCAGATCCATTCTATTTTATGATTTTCTACCTCAGAATCAAGATCTTGCCATAGATCAGTGTTTTTTACAGCTTTACGGTTAGCGTTGCGCCATTGATTCTTTTTCCAGCCTTTTATCCATTTAGTTATGCCGTCAATAACATATTTGCTGTCGGTATAGATTTTGACTTGTGATGACTTTTTAAGATTACGCAAGGCCTCGATTACCGCCTTAAGTTCCATGCGATTATTAGTGGTATCTGATTCCTTGCCAGATATTTCTTTTTTATGATCCTTATACATCAAAATAGCTCCCCAGCCACCTGGGCCAGGATTTCCGAGACAAGCGCCGTCGGTGTATATTTCAATATTGGCTGCCATATTATAGTTTTTTAAAAAATGATGTAGTTAAATTGGCGGTTAATATCACCAAAATTATATTTCTGCAAAATAAAACTATAATTTTCAATAATTCCTCAGCCGCTAAATCTGAAGCGTCGAAATGATAAAGATAAAAAGTTGCGACAAATATAGCTAAAAAACTACCAAAAATAAATTTTGAACTATTTTTGGTTAGATAAATTG
>DDCV01000045.1:0-7735 GCA_002335845.1 Rickettsiales bacterium UBA1997
AAACCAAACTTTCGCTGGCAAGCGTGACCTACGCGTCGGCCATAGTTGGCCGCAAAAAATATAACCCTTAATACATCAAGCCCACTTTGCTACTGGAGGTAAAGACATTAATATAGCCTCTGCATTGCCACCAGTCATAAGACCAAATTTAGTGCCGCGATCGTAAACTAAATTAAACTCGGTGTAAAGCCCTCTTTTTTGTAATTGAAACTCTCGTTGATCATCATTCCAATTTTTAAACATATTTTGGCGCACGATTTGTGGAAAAATATCCAAAAAAGATAGGCCAACATCTTTGGTAAAATTAAAATCATTATTAAAATTGCCGCTATTCAAATAATCATAGAATATGCCACCAACTCCTCTGGAGCAATTACGATGTTTTATAAAAAAATAATCATCGCACCATTTTTTATATTTTTCATAGTAATTTTTATCATATTTATCGCAGGCTTTTTTGAAAGATTGATGAAAATTTTTAGTATCAATATCATCTTCATAGATTGGATTTAAATCAGCTCCGCCGCCAAACCAACTTTTGCTGGTGCAAATAAATCTAGTATTCATGTGAACTGCTGGCACTAAGGGTGAGCGCATATGCGCCACTAGAGAAATGCCACTAGCCCAAAATCTTGGATCATCTTGAGCTCCAGGGATTTGTTTGCGAAATTCTTCGCCAAATTCGCCATAAACTTTAGAAAAATTGACCCCAACCTTTTCAAAAACATTGCCCTTCATTAACGATATTTCACCAAAACCGCCATCTTTACCATCTTGATCTCTTTGCCAATTTTTGCGTTGAAACTTAGCATTTTTGATATCGGATTTTAAAGGCTGGTTATTTGATTCAAGATATTCTTTTTCAACTTTTTCAAATTCGGCGCATATTTTATCGCGCAAATTTTGAAACCAAGCTGAAGTTAAAATTTGTTTTTCTTGAATATTCATTTTTTGTAAAATTTAATAAAAAAATACTAACAAAATATAAAAAACATGAATTTCAAGTCAAGCTTCTTAAAAGAGTTTTATCAAAGAGGTTTTTATGCTAATTGCACTCATATTGATATCTTAGATGATATTTTAAATAAGCAAAATATTAAAGCTTATATTGGTTTTGATTGTACTGCTACCTCGCTTCATGCTGGTAGCTTGATTCAAATTATGATCTTGAGATTATTACAAAAACATGGTCATCAACCAATTATTCTTCTTGGTGGCGGCACTACAAAAATTGGCGATCCTTCTGGCAAGGATTCGGCTCGGCAAATTTTAGATGAAAAAAAAATACAACAAAATCTCGATGGTATTGAAGCGACTTTGCGCAAATTTTTAGATTTTGATTCAGAAAATAAAGCCATTATTGTTAATAATAATGATTGGCTTGATAAGCTTAATTATATCGATTTTTTACGCAATGTTGGCAAACATTTTTCAATCAATCGTATGCTTGGCTTTGATTCAGTAAAGCTAAGACTGGAGCGTGAACAAAATTTATCATTTCTTGAATTCAACTATATGATATTGCAAGCCTATGATTTTTATAAACTAAACCAAACTCATAATTGCATTTTACAAATTGGTGGTTCCGATCAATGGGGAAATATTGTGTCTGGTGTTGAATTGACGCGAAAAATAACTTTTGATAATAATGATAAGGATAAATCAGGAGAAGTTTTTGGCTTAACCTCGCCTCTTTTAACCACTTCCTCGGGTCAAAAAATGGGTAAAACATCTAATGGCGCTGTTTGGCTTGATAAAGAAATGTTGGATCCATTTGAGTATTTTCAATATTTTAGAAATATCGATGATAAGGATGTTGGAAAATTCCTTAAATTATTTACCGACCTTGATCTTACAAGAATTGATGAATTGGAGAGTTTGCAAGATAGAGAAATAAATAAAGCTAAAGAAATTCTAGCTGCTGAGGCCACAAAAATATGTCATGGTCAAGAAGTGGCTAATGATATTTTGAAAAAAGCTCAAGAAATATTTGTTAAAAAAAATTCTGATAATTTTGTTACAATAAATATTGATCTTGAAAATAACAAAAAACTAAGCGAGATTATTCAAAGCTGCGGCGCTTGTGAGTCAATATCTCAAGCCAAAAAACTTATTCAAGGCAAGGCGGTGAAAATTGATGATGAATTAATCTTAGATATCAACCATTCATTTAATTCAACAACCAGCTTTAATTTAAAAGTTGGTAAAAAGAAATTTTTTAAAATAAATCTGATATAATAAATTTATGAAAATAGTCGCTATTGGCAATGCCATCGTTGATATTTTATCGCAAATTGATGATGAAATTCTTAATAAAAAGAATCTTAGCAAGGGATCAATGTCTTTAATTGAAGCAGATGTGGCTGGTGATTTATTGCAAATAAAATCCACCAAAATTGATTGCGGTGGTTCAGCGGCAAATACCATTGCAGCAATTTCTCAACTTGGTGTTGATTCAGGATTTATTGGCAAGGTTTGCAATGATAAATTGGGCTTAGAATTTATTAGAAAAATTAGAAAAACTAATACAAAATTTTTAAGCAATAATTATCATGACAACCCCACGGCCAGATCATTTATTTTAGTGAGTCCAGATGCTCAGCGTACAATGTGCACCTATCTTGGCTGCGCTTCTAATATTGATGATGATGATATTGAGGAGAAATATTTTATTGATACTAAAATATTATATCTTGAAGGCTATTTATGGGATAAGGCCGAAACAATTTGCGCTCTAAAAAAAGCCATAAGATTTGCTAAAAAGCATTATGTTCAGATAGCTTTTTCTGCCTCTGATTCTTTTTGTGTTGAGCGTCATAAAGCGGATTTTTTGAAGCTAATTGCTAATGATTTAGAAATTCTTTTTGCTAATGAAGATGAATTTTTATCATTGTCTGATAATAAGCAATATAGTGATGAGGCTGCATTAAAATTCTTCAATCAATATCCAAATCTTACAGCTATTATTACTAGAAGTGAAAAGGGTTGCGTTATAATTAAAGATGGCAAGCTAATTAGCGAGCCGGCAAAACCAGCGCCAAATTTACTTGATAGCACGGGAGCTGGTGATGCTTTTGCTGCTGGATTTTTATTTAAACTTCTAAACAATGAAACAATAGAAAGTGCAGCTCAATTTGGCAATTTATTAGCTGCCAAAATTATTCAAAAATTCGGCGCAAGATTTGAAGATGATGAGATAAAACAGCTAGGCTCTGTTGAGATTTAAGGCTTAATCTCTAACTTATCCCAGGCGATTAGCTTGCCGCTATCTTCTTTTTTGACCATTTCTAATATTTCTATCAAACATTTAGCTGAAAATTCTGGAGTAAAAAGCTTGTTTTTATCGTAGTTTTTGGTAAATGGTTGCGACAATTTACTGATAACAGTTCCGGGATGAAGTCCTATAATTATTTTTTGATTATTTTGACGATTGAACTCGATTGCTAAATTTTTGATTATCATATTTAATGCCGATTTTGAGGCACGATAGCCATACCATCCGCCCAATCTATTATCGGAAATGCTAGAAACGCGCGCCGAAATTGCTGCAAAAACTGACTTTGTGTCTCTCTTCATTTTTGGCGCAAAATATTTGGCTATTAATGCTGGCCCGATGGTGTTTATTAAGAAATTTTGTTGTAAGTTTTTTATATTGATATCTCGCAAAGATTTTTCTGGTTGTAAATCACCGCTATGTAGCAAACCAGTTGCGATAAAAATGATATCAATCTCATCTTTAACTTTTGCAGCTGCATCTTTTATTGATTCTTCATCTTCATAATCAGCAAATATTGAGTTTATTTTACTGTCTAAAAAATCCTCTGCTTTACGCGATAGAGCAAAAATTTTTTCGACTTGAGGAGATTTAAGAAGTTCATGAATAACTGCCTTACCAATTACCCCATTTGCGCCCATAACTACAATTCTCAAATTGGTGCTAAAGCTATTTAAAATCATAAATGTTTTTTTATAAATTGTTAGGATCTTATTTTTTTGTTAAGATGGAATTTTTTAGCAACTTTTTGACTTAAAAAGACTTTTGCGCAAGTGAAAAGTTGCAATACTAATACCAAAATCCACCTTTAAAATAGCTTGGTATTTATTAAATTTTAGCTTCATCTTTTTGTTTTTAAAAGCCATAAAGCCTTAGCCCTTATGGGTATAAGGGCTTTATTTTATGACTTTTAAAATTCAAAAATATTTTGCCAAAGATTTAATTAAAGATGGATTTTGGTATAATTTCAATCTTTAAGCAACAATTTTTATGACAAAATCAGATTCATTAAAATTATTAACTAAAAATATTGCCGATGGTGGATGCGGTTTTGACCAAGAAGATATAAGGGTTATTTCTAATCACTCTTTGCAAGATAAGTCGTCCATAATTATGACGCTGGTTAAGAATCAAAAAACATTACAAACATTAATTCATACTCAAGATGGATCTGATAGAGAAAAAGCTAAAGATCTTTTTATAGATTGCATTCTTGATTTAAGTAGTGGTTTAGGTGGTGATATAAAAAAATTACCTCTAATAAAATTAATGCTATTTGTAGACGGGTTGAGCGTGATATTATCAATCTTAAGCAACCAAATCCTAACATAACAGCAGCAAGTATCTATGGCATATCGCCAAACACTGATTTGGCCCGATCGGCATAAATCATTTTTATTGGCATATTTTATACCAATTCATAATTGATGGTGCGGTCGAGAAGAGTTGAACTTCCACGAGCAATTGCTCACAACGCCCTCAACGTTGCGCGTCTACCGTTCCGCCACGACCGCTTTTTTTTGTAAAGAGGATCTTTTTTAATAAAGCTATCTGATCTTGCAACAATATCTTTTTTAGACAGTAGAAGGCCCCTTGCAAATCATCCAATTTTGATGAATTTTTAGGAATTATTTTAGCGTTAGCCAAAACCATCTTTGAAATTTTTTTAGTTTTTTTGTATTTTGAAGAGTCGCTTTTTTAAACCCAGATCCGTCAATAAAAAGTATCTATCATTTGTTAAATTTACGATATTGAACAGTTAGAGCGCTTTGCCACCTTTACCCTCTAACTTAATTGCTGAGCTAGCACCTCTTAAGCCTGAAGAAGGCGGCAAGTCTCTCTCAATATTTTCTTGTTTTGTCGGAATGCTATCAGGACTAGATCCAGCTTCAACCCCTGATTCTTGTGAATTAGAGCGAATTTGTGCTTCTTGTGGGTAGAATTGATCTTTTTTATCTTTTAATTTTAATCTGGCATCTTTTATATCAAACTTTAGTGAACCTAACAGTCCGTCATAATATCCTGTAATAATATCTTCATTCATAAAGCAAAACTTTGGGGTTTCTATATCCTTATTTTGTGTAATTTGCATAAAAGAATTATATATCTCATCACTCGACATCAAAACTAACTTCATAATTACATCGATACCGTAATCCTGATCTAATAATTCTGTACCGCTAGATTCAAGAAGACTTGCAAAAGTTTTATGATCCTGTTTTTTTAGACAACATTTTATCATGTTAGAAAACTCTAAAACAAACTTTGATTCTTCTTTACTTGATTTATTAGATTTATCTAAAATAATCTTTAGCTCGTTATCGCTAATTTCTTTTTGATATTTATAAATTTTTCTTATTTCATAAAGATTTAAACCTTCTTGATCTAGATATCTTAATTCTTTTGGTTGCCAATCGGGAAATTTTTCTTTAACATCATTAAAAGCCTCACCAACAATTTGTTTTGCTTGCACTTTATCGCCTCCAATTAATTCACAAGCTACATAATTATATTTTGCCCAATTTAAGATCCCTAGCTTATCTCTAGCATCTCTTGATAATTGGCCAATTAATCTTTGTTTAACATTGTCCAAATCCCAACCTTCTTGCTTTACTTTTGAAGTCATATCAAAAATATTTTTACCAAGCCAAGATCCCGTGCAGATAATTGGTAAATCATTGCGCTCTTGATTGAAATCAGAATATGCCTTTGGGCCAGAAAGAATTACAGTATCTCTTTGATGTCTTTTTAGTCCTGATAAACCATAGCGAGTTATATTCCTAACCCGCTTTTCATATCCATTATCAATTGCTTGGCAAATCCTATCGCAAACTTGATTAATCTGAGGACAATTTGATTCTTTGGCAAAGATAATACTATTTGCATTCTTATTAACAACAAAATCCCCTCTATCTTGACCAAGATCAAACAATCCACCAGCGCCATCAATCCAACTGATTTGATCTCGACTCTGTTGTCTTTTTGTTATCTCGAATTTTAGAAAGTTAATTTTTTTATCTCCATCTACTATCCCAGATAATTTAGGATTAATAACTAATATGTCATCGGTATCCTCATAAAGACCACCAAATTTTTTGATAATTAAAGCTCTAGAAAAATCCGATCTTCGACCATAATCAGGAAAAAGCTCTTCAGGATCGGGGAAGATGTAAGGTAGAAAATCATATTCTTTGCCTTCTTTGGTTTTGTGTTTAAAAAAATCAGCACCAAAACCAATATTTTGCCAATCTTCTTGCTTAAGATTCTTTAAGTTTATTATTTCGTAACCATATTCTTGAGCAAAAGACTTTTCTTCTTCGTTGGCATCATGATCGGTCCAAATTATTTTTTTGAATTTCTTATTTGGTGGCGATGGATGGGCTAGATCAATTTCAAGAGATGCTTCAACTAAGTTTTGTTTAATTTCTTGACGAGTTAAAAAAGAATCTCCGAACCAAATTTTATGAAGAATATAAGGTGCAGTACCTGCTTGAGAAATTTCTGATAAAAATTGCTTTTGGCGCATGTTTTATTATTTAATTAAATATGCGCCATATTGTAACAATTTTTTAACTTCTAAGCAAGTTGTAATTTTTTGACATCGCCAATAGCAGCGAATGTTTGCTTTGAGCTTGAAAATATTTCTTGAGCTAAGTTAGCGATGTCTTTTTGTGAGAATTGCTGCACTTTTTTCATTATTTCTTTGCCATCAATAAATTTATCGAAAACCAAAATATCAGAACCTAATTTTTGCATTCTTGAGCTTGTTGATTCTTGCGACATAAGCAAGCTGGCTTCAAATTGATTATTTACCCTTATCAATTCATCATCTGTTATTTTTTGACAAATTTTTTCAATCTCAATTTTGGTAGCATCTAATAGATTTTTGACTTTATCTGGCGAAGTTCCTGCGTAAATTGCAAATAAGCCGCAATCTTGGTGGGAATAGTTAAAAGAATAGATTGAATAGGCCAAACCTAATTCTTCGCGCACATGTTGAAATAGTCTTGATGACATGCCGCCGCCTAAAATCATAGCTAGAATTTGCGCCGCATAATATCTGTCATCCTTGTAGGATAGGCCTTGATATCCTAAAACCAAATTAACTTGCTCGAGTTTTTTTTGCTTTAAAAATTGACCGCCTTGATAATTTCCCTGCTCAAAATCAGCTAATTTTTTATTACCTAAATTGGTGAAATATTTTGTACACCATTTCAATAAATCATCTTGCTTAATATTTCCTGCAGCGGCAACGCAAATATTATCATAATTATATTGCTTGTTGATGTAATTTAGAAAATCTTGTCTTTGAAATTTCTTAATATTTTTAGTTGGCCCCAAGATAGAGCGACCCAAGGCTTGCTTGGGATAAGCAGCTTCATGAAAATAGTCAAAAACAATATCATCTGGAGTGTCATTGGTCATGGCGATTTCTTGCAAAATCACCCCCCTTTCTTTTTC
>DDCV01000045.1:7748-8203 GCA_002335845.1 Rickettsiales bacterium UBA1997
GCAAACTCGGCATGTTTTTTTAGAACTTTGGCATAAAAAACTGTTTTTTCTTTAGAAGTGTAAGCATTGATACGACCGCCGATACCTTCAAACTCTTCGGCAATCTGCTTGGCTGATCTTTTTTTAGTGCCTTTAAAAGCCATATGTTCCAAGAAATGTGAAATACCATTTATCTCCAACTCTTCATTGCGACTTCCCGTATTAACAAAAACTCCCACTGAAACTGTTTCAACATCTCGCATCTCGTCAGCTGCCACTCTTAAGCCATTTTGTAATTTTGATATTTGAATTGTCATGATTTAGGAAAATGTTATTTTGTGATATTTATTAACCAGCGCACTCACTGCTTAATATCAATGTAAAAAATTCTTTTACGCTTTGTAAACAAATAATAAACATTTTTTTTAGAAATATTTTGAAGATGGGATTTGCTATTAAACCCAGATCCGTCAATA
>DDCV01000045.1:8297-12984 GCA_002335845.1 Rickettsiales bacterium UBA1997
ACAAAACATTTTTGCCCCTAGGGGCAAAAATGTTTGCGCTTCAAGCCTTTTAAATAGCGGGTTCTGTTGCAAGTTTTTAGTTAGTTACTCCTGCAAAACCCAATCAATAGTTTTTTTTATTAAGTTTTGAATGTAAATTTTTTGACTCTAGAACCATAATAATTTGTTGATTACGCTGGGCTCAGCTGAGATTTAAAATTTTGGTTTAAATATCTTTACTGCTAACATCTATTATTTATAATACCTCTCATCCCATGATGTTATTAACCCGTTCATAAAGTATTTTTAAAAGACGCCATTCTTAGTTATTAAATTTATGCCAAGAGATGCCAAGAGATGATATTGCTCAAATTGGAATGACCTATGGGGTTTTAAGTCGAGAAGGTGTTTATGACTTAAAAATAATCGCCAAGGAATATTACGACCAACAAAGCGAGCTTGATAAGCAGAAAAAATGGTCTCACGATCGATATTTAAAGTATTCGAGCAATGCTGTAGGCCAGGTTTCATCGCCAAATGATAGTGATTTTCGTGATTGCAGCGTGTGGTCTATCAATCATTATCTTGGGCTTAATCGCCATCCTTATGTTATTTCAAAAGCTAAAGAGGTTTTAGATAAATATGGCACTGGCTGTGGAACTTCAGCAATGTCTGGTGGCCATTGCCAACTGCATAAGGATCTACAAAAAAGATTAGCTAAGATTTTTTCTAAAGAAGATGCCCTGCTATTTTCTACTGGCTTCACCGCTAATTCAGGGGCTATCTCAGCATTATGCAAAGGTAGCGAAACATTTATTTTAATCGATAGGGAGAGTCACGCTAGCATTATTGAAGGCTGCAAGACTTCTGGATCAAGCTTTTTACCCTTTAAGCATAATAATCTTGAAGATTTAGAGAAAAAGCTAAAAAGATATTGTGGCAAATATGTCAATATTTTGGTAATCACCGAATCGGTATATTCAATGGAAGGTGATATTGCTCCTTTGAAAGAGATAGTAGCTTTGAAGAAAAAATACAATTTTTTGCTTTATGTTGATGAAGCTCATTCATTTGGGTTTTATGGTGAAAAAGGCGCTGGAGTTTGTAACCAACTTGGCATCGCTCAAGATGTTGATTTCATTATGACAACTCTTTCAAAATCAACCGCCAGCATTGGTGGGGTTATTGCTACCTCAAAAGAATTTGCCTCATTTTTAAGATGGTCCAATGCTTATCTTTTTCAGGCTGCCATTCCTCCTGTGGATGCTGCGGTAGTTGATGCTTGTTTAGATCTCATCTCAAATGATGATAATATTATAAAATCATTATGGCAAAAAACAAAATATTTAAGAGATAAATTACTAGAATTAGGTTTCGATGTTGGCGAAAGCTCAAGTCCAATAGTTCCTGTTTACATAAGAGATATGCAAACTTTAAAACAAGTAGAAAAAGAATTATTTGATTCCAGAATATTTGTCATAGCAATATACTACCCAGCAGTTCATAAAAATGCTGGAAGGTTGAGGTTGATAGTCAATAATAGTCACGAAAAAAAAGATTTAGATGATTTAATAGCAGCGCTAAATAAATTAGGAAAAAAATATAAATTCACTTCGCTACCACATGATGAACGAAATTGCACTAACAATTCTGCTATTCATATCATCACTGATCGGAGTAAACAGCATACCTGATGATTTGGCAGGATGGCAAATAGAAAAATCTTGGGAAAAAACAGACCAAGGTTATTATCTTCTTAAGGCTTCTAATCCAGATATTATCAAAGAGTGTAAAAATAACCCAACGCATTATATTAAGTTCCCTTCAATAATACACTCATATTCAAAGCCTTATATAAAAAATTTCATAATTGGCAGCAACTCTTCTTCTAACTTTAAGAATATTAGAGGTTTTTATGGATCCTTAGTAATGCCTTGCATCTCTTTTAAAGAAGTACCTATTAATGCGGTTCTAAACTGGGAAGCCGTATCTTATACTAGGTATTTCAGTAGATTTCATCACTTTCCCAAAACCACACCTCATTTTCCTAAATCAAATTTTTTCAACGAAACATTAAATATTACAGGAGCAGCGATTGTTTTAATATTATGTGTATTGTACATAGTATTATTTAGAGGCAAGATCAGTAATGCCAAATTATTGTCACTGATATCGTCAAATTTTTTTATTGCACTTTACTTTATTTGCAACACAGCGGAGCTTTATGGGTTAAGCATTTCAATGCTTACCGCGCACAAGATAGCCGATTTAGGTCTTTGGATAGGATTTGCCTTTTTTATAAATTTTCTTTATTTAGAAAATCTAATTCTTAGATGGATGAATATATGTTACACTGCCATAGTGTCAGTTGCTGTGATGATAATTATTACAGCTAGCAATGGTGATGTTGTACAACTTGGAACCTCTCTACCCTTTTTATTTACAATGATATTTTCTAGCTATGCTATATTTAAGCTAATAAAAAAAGGTAAATTAAAATCTAAAAAAGAGCTAATTCAGCTATTAGCCATTATCATCTCAACCGCGACATATTTTAACGACCTATTCGTTGTTTTGGGTGTAATTGATTCATCTCTATTTCTTCCTATTGGCATAAGTAGTAGCTATACTTTTATTCTAATTTCGGTTAATGAAAGTATCACCAAAACTTATCAAGAAAGAGATCAATTAAAGGCTTTAACCAAAGAGCTTGAGCTAGCTAATATAAATCTCAAAAAAACTCAAGACCAGCTGATAAAGTCAGAGAAAATGGCAGCTATGGGTCGCGCTGTAGCAAGAATTGCCCATGAGTTAAATACACCAATTTATATTGCAAGATCATCAGCGCAAAATATTCAATCGCAACTTAATAAAGCTATGCAGCTTTTTAAAGAAGATGAAAAATATGTTAATAATTTAGCAAAAATACAAGATTATAGAAAAAATATTGAGAAGATGATGCGCGGCCTTATGTCTAGCGTCTCTAGGGCGGCAACTTTAGTTAGAGATTTTAAGGAAATATCAACTGATAAAGTTAATGTTAGGAAAAAAGAATTCAAATTATTAAGCTATATCAAAATCTCTCTTAACTCAATGCAAGATATCATTGAGAAAAGAAAGCTAGATATTAAATTATCTGGAGATGATGTTTTGATATATAGTAATCCAGGGTTATTTTATCAAATAATACAAAATCTTATTACCAACAGCATAAAATACGCCTATAATAATGGTGGTAAAATAGATATCGAGGTTAAAGCTCTAGATAAAAAAATAGTTATAGTTTTTAGTGATTATGGCAAGGGTATTAAAAAAGATTTTTTAAATAAAATATTCGATCCATTTTTTACTACCGCCGGAGGTAAAGGTGGCAGCGGTTTAGGTCTGAATATAGTTTATAAAATAGTAACAAATACCCTTGATGGCAATATTATTTGTAAAAGCCAAGAGGATGAGGGAGCAACATTTGAAATATCGATAGCAAAATATAAATTAACAAAAGATGAAGATTGAAGAAAATAAGTGGAAAATTTTAATAGTTGATGATGAAGAATTTATTCATGACAACCTTGAGATGAATCTAGAAGATCTAATTTATGATAATAAAAATATCAGATTTCTTCATGCTTTTAGCGCCAAAGAAGCTAAAGATGTTTTACTGCACAATCCTGATATAGCCATTATAATTTTAGATGTGATGATGGAAGAAAATAATTCTGGACTTAATTTTGTTAAATTAGTGCGCCAAGAAATAAAAAACCAAGATGTTAGAATTATCTTACATACTGGGCAACCGGGCATCGCTCCTAAAAAAGAAGTTTCGCAAGAATATATTATAGATGGCTATCTTGATAAGAATATATCGGACAATGATGATTGCTATGTTGCTATCAGAATCGCCCTTAGATCTTACCAAGAAAAATTAAGATTAAGGGAGCAGGTTATAGCTGATGACGCAACAATTTTAGAAGATATTGCCAAAGAATATATTTTGTTTGTGAAAGATAAAAATTATATTAATGATTACGAAGAAGTAATGTCGAAAATTAATTATATAGTGCATCTTGCTCAAAAGATCATGATATCTTATACCCTAATAGATCTTAAAAACAATCTACCACAAGGATCAACCAAGCAAAGCAGATTGTCATATGATGATTACAATGCTCTTGTTCAAATACATGATATTAAATATATCATGACCTACTCTTGCAATGAGGAATTTCAAAAAGAAAAATCTATAATATTAGACGCAATTATCAAAGTGATAAAAAAATTTTCCACTATCAAAATATTGCCAAAAGATATCAAGGATAGTCTAAATACTGCCATAACGAGCTTTGAGAAATTATCATGATCATACAAGAAGATCCAAATAACGAGCTAATATGGAAAATACTACTTATAGATAAAAGTAAATTTGTTAACAGTATATTTGAATTAGTTTCAAAAAAAATATCCTTTCTTAGAAGGAGGCTTCATATTATAACCGCCGATTCCATTGATGATGCTAAAAAAATAGTATCACAACATGATGACATAGCAGTGATATTGCTAGATATCCTGATGGATAACGAAAATTCAGGATTAGATTTTATATCATTCGTTAGAAATAAATCCTGTAACCAAAAAAGTAGAATAATACTTCGCACCGGTTACCCCGAAAATACACCAAATATAAATCTCATAAAAGAGCATGAAATAGACG
>DDCV01000043.1:0-2898 GCA_002335845.1 Rickettsiales bacterium UBA1997
ACTCATTAGAAATTGGCGCTGGGTAACTAGTTTTATCTAAAATTGAATTTTTATGCTCATTATGCACGGGGGCAAAAGACTTAATTTCTCCCGCTGTAGATCTTGCCACTAATACCGAAATTTCAAGATCAAAAGGGCAAAATTTTTCTAAAATAATAGGATTATTTTTAATTTCATCCCAAGCTGCTTTGGCACTATCTTCACTTTCTAAGACAAATTGACCTTTACCATCATAGCCCATTGTGGCTGTTTTTAAAATAGATTTAGAGAATTTATTAAAGCCAAGTAATAAATCTTCTAAAGATTCGATTTGCAGAAAATCAGACACCTCGACCCCAATTTTTTGCAAGAAAGACTTCTCTAAAATACGATTTTGTGTGATTTTTAAAACTTTAGGATTTGGATAAACTGATATTTTTTGATTAATAAAATTTACAGTTTCATAAGGTATATTCTCAAATTCAAATGTCGCCACATCAACTTGTTGAGCGAAACTAGCCAAAGATTCTCTATCGTCATAATCAGCGACAATTGTTTTATTTGTCACAAAGCTAGCGGGTGAACCCTCTTTATCACAAAGAACAATTGTTCTAAAACCCATTTTATGAGCCTCAAAACAAATCATTCGACCCAATTGACCACCGCCAATAATGCCAATTGTTATTGGCTTTAACTCTTGTTGCACTTTTTTAGGAAAGTTGTTAAAATTAATTAAATCTTAAAAAGAAACTATAAACTTTTGCAAGCATTATGAGTAAAGAATTAGATAAAGATCTGTTAAAAATACTAGCTTGTCCTAAATGCAAGGGCGACCT
Source organism: Rickettsiales bacterium UBA1997 (assembly GCA_002335845.1). Next base: position 816 of record DDCV01000043.1, read on the forward strand.
TGATTATAAAAAAGACAAAGAAGTGCTAGATTGCAAAAATTGTCAATTATTATTCAAGGTTACAAATTGCGTTCCCAATATGTTAATTGATGAGGCAATTAGTTATTAATTTATACCAAGTTATACCATTTCCCATCTTTAATGCTGCATTTAATCAAATGAGTTTTGAGGATAAAATTTAAGCAATAAATCGCCGTGTATAGTGATATACACAAGATTTATTGCTTAAATTTTAGACCAAAAATAAGAAGGTTAAATGCAGTATTAAAGATGGGAAATGGTATTACAATCTATAGCTTGGCATTACTTATTTTTAAAAACCTATGGTAAAAACAGTTCAAAATCTTAAAAAAGCAAAAAAGCTTAAATTATCATCTCAAAAATGGCTATTGCGTCAAATGAATGATGAATTTTCCAATAAGGCTAAGGCTGAAGGCCTAAGGTCAAGAGCTGCTTACAAGATAATTGAAATCGATCAAAAATTCAAAATATTTAAGAAAAATAAGATAGTTGTAGATTTGGGCTCAGCCCCAGGAGGCTGGTCTGAATATGCGGTTAAAAAAACTGGAGAAAATAATGTTTTAGCAATAGATATACTTGAAATGGATAATATAAACGGAGTTCATTTCTTGCAAATGGATTTCATGCAAGATAATGCCAAGCAAGATATAATAAATAATTTATCAAAAATACCCTATAATAAATCAAGTAAGTGCGATGTCGTAATGTCGGATATGGCAGCTAATACAATGGGAGACAAAAGAACGGATCACATAAGAATCATAAACCTTGTTGAGGATTCTCTGACTTTGGCAACCAAGATTCTAAAAAAGAATGGCTGTTTCATTGCCAAGATATTTCAAGGTGGATCCTCTGACGAAATATTTAAGAATCTAAAAACTAACTTTAATAACGTAAAATATTTTAAACCCAGATCTTCTCGCAAAGACTCAAGTGAAACTTATTTGGTAGCCACAGGATTTGAGGTTGAAAGATCATAACCTATCTCCCATATTAATTATAGATCTGCTAATTGGTGCACTCGAGAGGATTCGAACCCCTGGCCTTCTGATCCGTAGTCAGACGCTCTATCCAGCTGAGCTACGAGTGCATTTAAATAACTAAAGCATTTTATTGACTATGTGCCAAATACAGCTCTAATATATCTAAAAATAAAACAAAATAAAAAGCTTAAGGAAGAAAAATATCGCTACCCACTATAAAATATCAAAGATGATAGATTATAATGTATTTAGGCAGCGCTTTCTATTTTTTCCTTTTTATCTTTAGTCACAGATTTTCCAGTTTTAACTTTTTTTATACCAAGTTTTTCGCGAGTAGTGTCATCTATTTCTTGACCTATCTCTGGATTCTCTCTTAAATATTTTTTTACATTTTCCTTTCCTTGGCCAATCTTGCCGCTCTTATAGGCATACCAAGAGCCAGATTTTTCAATAATATCTGACTTAACAGCTAAATCTATTAACTCACCATATTTAGAGACGCCTTCGCCATATATAATTTCAAATTCTGCAGTTTTGAATGGAGGAGCAACTTTGTTTTTTACAACTTTTACCCTAGTTTCATTGCCCAAGATTTCATCTTGATCTTTAATAGCAGCACCTCTTCTAATATCTAATCTAATTGAAGCATAGAATTTTAAAGCATTTCCACCAGTCGTTGTTTCTGGACTGCCAAACATTACTCCAATTTTCATACGAATTTGGTTAATAAATATCACTGTGGCATTGGTTTTAGATACAGTAGAAGTAAGTTTTCTTAGAGCCTTACTCATCAATCTTGCCTGCAAACCCATTTGATTATCTCCCATTCCTCCTTCAAGCTCAACTTGAGGAACTAGAGCCGCAACAGAATCTACGACAATCAAATCAACTGCGCCAGATCTAATCAAGGTATCAGCAATTTCAAGGGCAGCTTCTCCATTGTCAGGTTGCGAAATAATCATGTCATCTAAGTTTATGCCAAGGTTTTTAGCATAAGTTGGATCAAAAGCATGTTCAGCATCAATAAAGGCACAAGATAGTCCAGCTTTTTGAGCCTCAGCAATAGCATGAAGAGTGAG
>DDCV01000043.1:2912-8087 GCA_002335845.1 Rickettsiales bacterium UBA1997
CCACCAACTCCCAACGCCACATCGAGAGCCAGAGACCCAGAGGGAATAACCTCAACATCAACAGCTGGTCTTTGACCAAACTTCATAGCGGAACCTTTGCCAAATTGCTTATCAATTTGTGATAATGCTGCTTCTAATGCTTTACTGCGATCATTCATAGTTTTTAGTTTTGTGGTTATTAATTATAGTGATATTTTTAGGCTAATTTTATTTTTTATTATTTTTAAGTAGCTCGAGCATTGCATCTCCTAGCTTAGCAGGACTATCTGCAACAGTAATACCAGCTTCTCTCATGGCTGCCATTTTGTCTTCAGCGCCACCTTTGCCACCAGAGACAATTGCACCAGCGTGACCCATTCTTCTTCCTGGAGGAGCAGTTATGCCTGCTATAAATCCAACAGTTGGCTTAAATCTTCCTTTTGCCGCCTCTTGTTTTAAGAATTCGGCAGCTTCCTCTTCATCAGTTCCGCCAATTTCTCCAATCATAATTATGGCTTCGGTTTCAGGATCTGATAAAAACATATCCAAACAGTCAATAAAGTTAGTGCCATTAACCGGATCTCCGCCAATACCAATGCATGTGCTTTGACCAAGTCCAGCTTTTGTAGTTTGATGAACTGCTTCATAAGTAAGGGTTCCTGATCTTGAAACGATGCCAATTTTTCCTCTTTGGTGAATATGTCCGGGCATGATGCCAATTTTACACTCACCTGGAGTAATAACACCTGGGCAGTTAGGGCCAATTAATCTAGAATTTGAACCAGCCAAAGCTTTTTTAACTTTAACCATATCTAAAACAGGAATACCTTCGGTGATGCAAACAATAAGCTCGATATCACTTTCAATTGCTTCAATTATAGCATCAGCAGCGAAGGGAGGCGGAACATATATTACAGAAGCATTACAGTTAGTTTGTGCTTTTGCCTCAGCAACTGTATTAAAAACTGGAAGATTTAGGTGAGTTTGACCGCCTTTTCCAGGAGTCACGCCGCCAACCATGTTTGTGCCATAAGCAATTGCTTGCTCAGAGTGAAAAGTGCCTTGAGCTCCAGTAAAACCCTGACAAATAACTTTGGTATTTTTATTTACTAATACTGCCATTTTTATTTATTTTATAATTTAATTTATTGAACTGCTGCGACAACTTTTTGCGCTGCATCATCTAGATCATTGGCTGAAATAATCGCAACTCCTGACTTTTCCAATATTTCTTTTCCTAAATCAACATTTGTACCTTCCAATCTTACTACTAAAGGAACGCTAAGATTTACTTCTTTTGCTGCTTCAACTATACCATTGGCGATAATATCGCAACGCATGATGCCGCCAAAAATATTGACTAAAATACCTTTAACATTTGGATCGGAAAGTATAATTTTAAAGGCTGCAGTAACTTTCTCGCGAGTAGCTCCGCCACCAACATCCAAGAAGTTAGCAGGAGACGAGCCGTAAAGTTTTATAATATCCATTGTTGCCATAGCAAGACCAGCGCCATTAACCATGCAACCTATTTTTCCATCCATTTTGACATAGTTAAGGTCAAAGCTAGAAGCTTCAATTTCTAGCGGATCTTCTTCTTCCAAATCTCTCAATTCTCTAACTTTTTCTTGACGATAAAGAGCATTATCATCGAAGTTTATTTTAGCATCTAGACATATTATGTCACCTTCATTTGTTTCAACGAGTGGATTTATCTCAAGCTGTGAAGCGTCTGTTTTTACAAATGCTGCATAAAGAGCAAAAATAAGCTTACTGAATTTTTTTAATTTATCGCCACTTAGGCCAAGAGCAAATCCTAGTTTGCGAGCATGGCAGCCTTGAATTCCAGTTGCTGGATCAATATCAACAGATATGATTTTTTCTGGAGTTTGCGCTGCTACTTCCTCAATATCAACGCCACCTTCAGTTGAAGCCATAAAAACTATTTTCTTAGATTTGCGATCAACAACAGCTGATAGATAATATTCTTTAGCGATATTTGAGCCAGCTTCAACATATAGTCTTTTAACTTCCTTGCCTTCTGGGCCAGTTTGGTGAGTAACCAAGATTTTTCCCATCATTGCTTCAGCTTCTTTCTTGACATCATCAAGAGATTTAACAACCTTAACTCCGCCAGCTTTGCCGCGACCACCAGCATGAATTTGGGCTTTAACAACAAAAACTGAGTTACCAGATTCTTGTAATTTTTTTGCACCAGCAACAGCTTCTTCGGCGCTAAATGCAGGATAACCTTCTGGCACAGGAACACCAAATTCTTTTAGAAGAATTTTGGCTTGATATTCATGGATATTCATTGAGTTGTAAATTAATTGTTTTTGATAAAATTAGTCCCTATCATAAACTTAAGTTTTAACATATCAAGTTACTAAATTTATAAATCGGTTTGAAAAATATCTTAATTACTAGGTCAAAAAAAAGATCAAAAAAATTGAATGATTTTTTAAGTCAAAATGACTATAAAATATTCAATGAGAAGCTATTTAATGTTATAAAATATGACACTGAAGATATTCAATCTAATCTGATTAATAAAAATTCAGCAATTATTATCACAAGTCAATATGCTGTTGATAGTCTAGATAATTTGGGTTTGAGTAAAAATATCTTAATTTTCGCCGTTGGCAAGTTTAGCTGTGAAAAACTGATTGATTTAGGTTATAATAATATAAAAATTGCTCATAATTATTCAGCAAAATCATTATTTGATCTCATCATTAAAACCAAAGATATTGAGACAAATTTACCAATCTATTATTTTAGGGGTGAGCAGATTTCTTTTGACTTTAAATCTAGACTTCAAGAATTTGACTTAAGGGTTATCGACATAATTTGTTATAAAACCTATCCCAAAAAAACATTTTCAGAAGATTTTTTGCAATTTGCTAAAACTCAAAAATTTGACGAGGTTTTGCTATATTCAAAAAACAGTGCTATAATTTTTTTGAATCTGTTACAAATGCACAATATGCTTGAATATTTCAAAGATAGTAAAATATTGTGTTTTAGCGACGAGATAGCAGATTTTATAAAAAATAAAAAATCATTAAAATTTAGCAAAATAGAAAATTTCTTTAATTCTCAACTCCTTAAAAAATTCTATGACTAAAGAAAAAAACGACCAAGAAATCAAGCAAGAAGATATTCTAGCAAAATCTAGCAAAAAACTAAATTTTCAGCCAAAATCTGAAGATAATTTTGTGTGGCGAGGCATAATCTTACTGCTTTTTGTATTTGCGGCAATGCTATCCTATGGATATGTTGCTTATAAAGATCACAAAACAGCATCTTTGGATAAAAAAATGTCGCAAGAGGCGCAAAAAATCATAAATTCCGACAATCTAGAGTCTAAAATTTATGATTTAGAGCAAGATAAAGATGCGGCTCAAAAAAAAACTGAAAATTTAGGTAATTTAGAGTTAGGCGATGATATATCTGGCGAAAAAAAAGCAAAAACCTCAAAAAGCACTGATAAAATTACCAAAATAGAAGATCGAATAGATGATTTGTCGCAAAAAATTGACCAATTTGAGAAAAAAATAGAGGACTCCATTAAGCAAAAACAGCTTAATAATATAATCCTAGCCTATGCAAAATTCAGAAAAAAACTATTACAAGGCCAAGATCTTAAAATAGAATTTGAAAATTTACAGCTCCTAGCTCAAGAAAATAAAGAAATTTCACAAAAAATATCTGAGTTAGAGCCATTTTTAAAAGAATTTAAAAGCGATGATGCAATTCAGCAAGAATTCTTAAACCTACAACCTTTGCTTTTAGCAAGAAAAAACTATGATCCCAATCAAGGATTTGTATCACGCTTTCGCTACAATATGAATAAAATTTTTATTGTTAAAAATTTGAAAGATAGCGACAGATCTGATATTGAGAGATTGGTCATTATAGTTGATAAATTAATAAAAGACAGAAAATACCAAATAGCTTTAGAAAATATCAAGTCAGTTGATGAAAAATATCAAAGCATCTTTAGAAACTTTACCCAAATTTTGGAAAAAAAAATTAAGCTTGAAATTATTGATAAAGAATTATCGGCACTATTTATCTTATAAAAAATATCAACCTATTTCAAAGACGGGAACTGGCATTAAAATAAAAGGTAGAAAAATTGTTTGAAATATGCTATAATGAAATTGGATGAATTTTTAAAGAAATTATATCGCTATGCCTACTTCACTTACATTTGATCCATATAAAGACGTTCCCGAACATTACACGCGTCATTTGAGCACAACTATGTCTCCAGACTCTGGGGGCAATTTAACTGTGGCTGTATTGAGACCTTTTAGCGATAATACTTCGAAGGCCCTCTTAAGTGGTGATTGTCGTGGTAAGGAAATGTCAACCAAGGGCAAATCCTCTCCTTTTGTTGATTATGATGTTGATATAGTTCCCTGTGACGCCAAATTAAGCAAGTTGCTTATTTCTAATCGAGCGGAAAAAGATATATTTCAGAAATATCAAGAGAAAAATGATAAGGAGCTAGAAGCTTCTAAAGAATTAGTGTCATTGATTATGGCATCTAGCAAAAGTGATGAAGATAAAATTTTTGAATTAAATCAACAAAATATCGCAAAAAATATTGACTGCAAGACTGAACATGGTGGCAAAATGTATAATTTACTATATTTCAAAAATAGTCATGGCGATCCAAAGATAGACCAAGAGTCAAGACTGCCTTTATTTGTGATAAATGATGGTGTTAATTATTATAAGCTTAATCATGGGCAAGGTAAAGATCCATCCCAACCAAAATTCTTGCCAATTGATCCAAGTCAAATAAATCAAGCGAAGTCCGAAGGTTTTAAGCAAAAAAATGTTGAAATTTTTGCATATTCAAAATTCAGCCTTGCATCTAGTCAGCCTCAAGCATCAGTGAGTAAAAAAGGACAAAGTTTTAATCATGGTAATATTATTGAGCAATCAAGTCCAATAACTGCCGATGTCGATGCTTTAATGATTGCAAATGCTAGAATCTTTCCTTTAGAAAATGATATTGAAGGTTTGAACATATTTCGCCTTAAGGTTATTAATAAAATGATTCACGAAGGGTCATATAAGTTTGAAAATAGTGATGAGGAAAAAATTAATGCAATTGAAGAATATTTAACAAATAAAGATGTTGATAAATTTACTCAAGAGATCGCCAATACTGAATTTGAT
>DDCV01000011.1 GCA_002335845.1 Rickettsiales bacterium UBA1997
TCATTATCATGATTGTGATTATGCAAAAGTCTAAGAGCATAAATATTTATCATTGGTTCTATAACCGTATTTAAAAATTGAGACAAGAGATTTGTTATTTGATTGGATGTTTTTCCTTTTATTGTTGAAAGGGCAAACTTGGCCCATTCATCATAATCAAGTTTTCCTTCATAATATTGATCATAAAAATACTTATTTCTTGATTCATATTCTTTCTGATCGACATGACCCTCTTCTATTAAAAAATTAATCCATGAATAATCAGAATCTCCTTTAAGAATGGTATTATCTAAATCAAATATTACTAATTTTTTTTTCATAAAATATTAACTCTTACAATGATCAATGAACCAGGATACAGATTAAACGTTGGCCTTATTATTATTAATGATAAAGGCAAACTACTACTATGCAAAAGAAAAAAAACTACTAATTGGCAATTCCCTCAAGGAGGTATTGACAATGGAGAGACGCCTCTAAAGGCTGCAAAGAGAGAATTATTCGAGGAGGTAGGAATATCTTTTAGCTCGGTTAAGCTTATTGGAGCAACCAAAAATTGGATTAAATATGATGTTCCATTGAATCAAAGAAAAAAACATTTCATAAAAAAGAAAATAAAAGGCCAAACTCAGAAATGGTTTATGCTCAAACTTACTAAAAAAGTAGAAATTAGTTTTATCAATGACCCTGATAATGAATTTGATGAATATAGATGGGTGTCCTACTGGTACCCATTATTTATGATAGTTTCCTTCAAGAAAGAGGTTTATAGAAGCATCTTAAACGAGCTGAAACAGCTTTACTGTAACGAGATTATAAAATGATCGAAGAAGTATTAATTTTTATTTTATTGGGTATTTTTTCTGGATTAATTGCAGGAATGTTTGGGATTGGCGGAGGCACATTAATAGTTCCTGTTTTAGTGACCTGTTTTATTGGTCTAGGTTTTGAAGAAGCAATCATTGTTCATATGGCTATCGGCACATCTATGGCAAGTATTTTTTTTACTGGGCTGGCATCTGCAAATGCCCATATGAAAAAAAATGCAATTGATTTTCAAGTTATGAGGCCTGTTGTGGTTGGAATAATTTTNNGCAGGATCTTTACTAAAAATAATAATAGGGTTATTTGCACTATTTGTGGCCATTCAAATGATTTTTAATATTGAATTATCGAAAAATACAAATAATGGGAATAAATCATATGTAGCAGGCTCATTTATTGGCTTTCTATCTTCTGTTTTAGGTATAGGTGGTGGAATTTTTTCAGTCCCTTACTTTAAGAGTTTGGGAATGAGTCTTACATCAAGCATAGGCACCTCTGCAGCTTGTGGAATACCAATAGCAATATTTGCATCTTTTGGATATGTCCTAATGGGTCTCAATAATTCATTATTACCCAATATGAGCCTGGGATACATTTATCTTCCGGCAGTCTTAGGCATATCTTTTACTAGTATTTTTACTGCCAGTTACGGAGCGAGAATAGCTCATTTTATTTCAGAAAATACTCTTAAAAAATTACTTATTTCTTTGATGCTTTTAATAGCAATATATATGATGGTTTTATGATTATTGAATTATCAAGCTTTTTTAATAACCCCAGTCTCATAGAAGTGGGTCCAATAAAAATTCAGTATTATGCAGTCTCTTGGTTATTGTCAGCTTACTTAATATATTTATTTTTAAAATCTAATAAAATTATTGCTGAGGTTGGCTTATCAGAAGAAAGAGTTAATGACTTAGTGTTTCTATATGGCCTTTTCTTTGGAGCAATGTGTGGAGGCAGAGTCGGCTATATGCTCTTTTATGGAACTGATCAATTGGTTAATAATCCTGTTTCTCTTTTCTATGTGTGGCAGGGAGGGTTAAGCTTCCACGGAGGGTTACTAGGTGTTGTGCTTAGTATCGTATTATTTTGCAAAAAATATAAAATAAAATTTTTAAGATTAATGGATGCCGTAGCTCTTGCTATGCCTATTGGTCTTGGTCTTGTCAGAATAGGAAATTTTTTAAATGGTGAGTTGTATGGTAAACCTACGAATGGCGAATGGGGTTTTATTTTTCCAACCGACCCTTATGGATACTTAAGACACCCTTCTCAACTATATGAAAGTTTTGGGGAAGGTTTGGTATTATTTTTGATGCTTTATCTTATAAGTAAAGTTTATAAAACCCATGGTATTGTTTGTTCATCATTCCTTATACTATATGGATCGATTAGATTTATAATTGAATTTTTTAGACAACCTGATGCTCATATTGGCTACGTGGCATTAGAATTTTTAAGCATGGGTCAGCTCCTTTGCATTCCAATGGTAATAATTGGTTTCATTTTGCTTTCCTATTCAAGGAGCAATGCATGAAAGCATACCTAGATCTTCTTCAATATATTTTAGAAAGTGGTGATGAAAAGGATGATAGAACCAATACAGGTACTATCTCTTCGTTTGGACACCAGTTAAATTTTGATTTAGAAGAAGGGTTTCCAGCTGTAACAACAAAATCACTTGCATGGAAAGGTGTTGTCTCAGAGCTACTTTGGTTTCTTGAAGGATCTAGTGATGAGAGAAGACTTGCTGAAATCAGGTTTAGCAAAAATCGAGATCAACTAAAGGATCTAAGTAAATATTCGACCATATGGACAGATAATGCTGACAATCAAGGCGTTGCCTTGGGATATGAGAATAATGATTTAAAAAAGGAACTTGGTCCCGTATATGGAGTGCAATGGCGAGATTGGGGTGGAGTAGATCAAATAAAAGAATTACTTAAAAATATTAAAATAAACCCAGACGGTAGAAGACATATTCTTTCTGCATGGAATGTAGGCAAGATTAATGAAATGGCCCTTCCTCCATGCCATGTGATGTCTCAATTTTATGTAAGTAAAGGCACTATTAGCTGTCATATGTATNNTGCTGATATGTTTTTAGGGGTTCCGTTTAATATTGCTAGCTACTCTTTACTGCTTTGTATCTTTGGAAAAATTCTTAATCTCAAACCAAAACGCTTTGTTCATTCTTTTGGTGATGCTCACATATACAAGAATTCAATTGATCAAGTAAAAGAACAAATTGCGCGTGAACCATTGCCATTACCAACATTAAACCTTCCAGATATAAAATCACTTGAAGATATTCATAAATATTCAATAGATGAATTTAAACTTGAAAACTATAAGCATCACCCTGCAATTAAAGCAAAAATGGCGGTATAAATGAAAATAATTTCTCATCTTGTGGCTGTATCAAATAACATGGTTATTGGAGTTGATAATGATCTTCCTTGGAACTTGAAAACAGATTTAGCTCATTTTAAAAAATATACNNAATAGAACTAACTTTGTTATATCAAGGACGCTGAAAGAAATACCAGGTGCTCAAGTTTTTGAGAGCCTAGAAATAGCCATCAAAAGTGCAGAAGAAATTAATAAACTTGAAGGCAAAGAGAATGAAATAGTTATTATTGGTGGGGGCTATTTATTTAGAGATACTATTGAGACAGTAAATAAGCTTTTGATTACAAGAGTTGACTGTAACATTGAGGGGGATATTTATTATCCAGATCTAGATCTAACAGAATGGAAACTACATAGCAAAGAATCTTTTAAAAAAGATGAAGATAACGACTATGATTTTGAAATAGAGGAATACTCTAAATTATGATTGGCTTTGAATGTACTCTCTTCTTAAAGCTAAATTCTTAACTCTAATTTCTTCATTCTCAGTATATTTAATCCAATTATTTGCCTGCTTTTTAATTTTCTTATCTTTATCTCTAGCAGCAATTCTAAATTGCTTCTTAGCATTATCAAATTCTTGCAACTCATAATAGGCCTGGCCAAGTGTTAAATGCACTTGAGATAGCTTTGTAAGCTTGCCTTTATCAAGACCTTTTTTGATTGCGTCAACGGCCTGCTCTATCCTGTCTTCAGATAGATATAGATTACCAAGCAAGACATAAGATTTACCCTCTTTGGACATCTTTGCTGCTTTTTCTAAAGCTGGGATGGCTTTATCTATTTCTTGAGCCATTCTCCAAGAATCAGCTAAAAGTTTTAAGTTTTTTTCATTACTCTTAACTACTGGCCCAGTCTTATCGACCTTGGTTTCAATTTTAGTAACCTTGTCAATAACAGTTTCCGTAGTTGTTACAATTTTCTTTTGACCTGAGGTTAGCACTTGGGCAGCCCAATATGGGTTTTGATTAAGAAGAAGTAGCTGAGCAAGAGCCAAGTATTCAGACTCTTTATCAAGAAGATCTTTGGCATGAGCAGCCTTTAACGTAATCATATAATCTCTTTCTCTGCCAAGTTGACCGTATGTTCCACCCAACTGAAGAAAATAAAGTTTTTTTGGATAAAGATTTACAAGAATTTCATAAATATCTAATTGGAGTAGAAGAGCTTTTCTTTCACCAATTTCTTTTTTTAGCTCATTGATACAAGCCGCAACAATAACGTACCAGTTTTCTTTAGGTTTATAGCCTTCTTCTTCAGCCATAGTGATCGCTGTTTCCATAGATGATCTAGATTTTCTAAAATCTCCCAGCTGAAAATAAGCTTGACCAAGAAGTGACCACGATTGAGCTGTTACTGTTTCGACCTCATCCATCCAAATCAATATAAGATCAACACCTTTTTGGTATCTTTCTTTTACTAAATTTAATTGAGCTAAAGTAAGTAAGCCTGACGTCCTTAATGGGATTGTTACTTCGGGCTCAGCCAAAAGCTTTTCATAGGCTTGGATTGCTTCATCATACTTTCCATCTGAGAAATAAACATAGCCCCATGTATTCCACATGACTGATCTATCATAACTTTTCAAATTATCTTGATCATCTCTCAAAGCTGTTAGTATTTCTAATACAATCTCCATATCCGGAGCAGGCTCGCCTTTTTCATCAACTACCTCTAAGGCTTCATATACCTTAGCCATTTTTTTTGCAGT
>DDCV01000096.1 GCA_002335845.1 Rickettsiales bacterium UBA1997
TTAAAACTCAAAACTGCTTATCAAAATGCAAAAAAACCAATTAATAATGCCATTAAGGAACAAGAAAATAAAAATTACAAAATTAAAGATTCATTAATTGAAAAGGTTAAATTAATTAATGATGAAGACACACAAATATGTATTCAGAAATTTAAAAAAATTAAACGTGAATATCAAGATACTGGGCCGGCTGGCAAGAAAAATGAACCAATCCTATGGAAGAAACTAAACGAAGCAGCGGATAGATTTTTTGAGGCTGATAAGGCTCTAGTAAATGATGAGCTTGACGTGATAAAGAACCTTACAAATGACCTAACTAATGATGATTGCTCCATCCATGAGATTAAAAATAAAATTACGGAGCTCAATAAAACAAGAAAATCACCTGAATTTATTAAACTCCAAAAAGCAATTAAAGCTCAGGAAAGTAAAAAAATAGATGAAATAAATGCAGAGAAAACTAAAATTTATCAAGATTTATTAAATTACTTAGAGACGACTGATGAGATTCATTCGGTCATTCATAATGAGATTTTTAAAACTTTAAAAAAACCTCATTACTTGGGTGATAAAGATGAGCTTCTTAAGTGCACGGTTAATCTTGAGCTAATAGCTAAAATTGATCCGCCTACTTCAGACAAAGCCATCAAGCAATTGCTGGCTCTCGAAATGCTACAAAATAAATTCTCAGGCGCAAAAACTACTAATGAAGAGATCAAGGACTTGCTTATATCCTTTATAAATAATTTGGAATCAAAGAAAATTACTGCTGTAGAAAAGAAGCTATGGAAAAGAGTGAGTGAGGTTATAAATAAGGTATCTAAACAGCTTCCTTAGATTTCAAGGCGCTCATCCACTTATCAGATTTAAATCTGGCTACATATAAAAACCCCTTAACAACATAGTCGGCAACCAATGTCGAAAATATAACTTCAATTCTTGCATCGAGTAAAAAGAAAATTACTGCAAGAAAAACTCTAATGAATAATAAACATGTCAATGTAATGGCAAGAGGAGTTTTAGTATCGCCAGCTCCTCTAAGAGCTCCTCCGAGAGAAAATTCGATAGCCATTAAAGGTTGCATTGATCCAAGTAACCAAATAAAAATTACTGTTAAACGAACAACTTCATCATTATCAATCATGAATCTTGCTAAAGGTTCTGCAAAGATGGTTATGATAATTCCAAAAAAAGTCATTGAAATAATTGATAGTCGCATGGCCCCCCATCCAGCACGTTTTGCTTGATCAGTATTTTTCGCTCCCAAGTGTTGACCAACAAGGGTCGCTCCAGCAATTGAAAAACCAAAGCCAATAACAAATGAAAAGGATAGTATTTGTACGCCAATTCCATAGGCTGCATAAGCTTCTGTACCATAATACGCAACCAAAATAAGAAATGCTGTGATGCCTATCTGAAAAATTATCTGCTCAAGTGCAGCAGGCAAGCCAACCTGAAATATTTGCTTCACTCTATCTAAATCTAACCTGAATATAGAAAAATATCGAACAGGCAGTTGATTGGAAAGCCAAGACACAATCAATAATGATGCACCTATTACGAAAGATACACCATTACCAAAAGCTGCCCCCACAACACCATATTTTGGAAAACCAAGCCAACCATTTACAAAAACTAACATGAAAAATATTGCGAATAAATTCATGATCAAGCCAATAATTAATGGAGTCTTAACATCACCCACTGCTCGTAACGCTGTAATTAAAGCCATGCCACACCCAAAGGCAACATAGAAAGGAGATATGGCTTTAAGATAAAGAATAGACAGAGAAAGAGCTTCATCTTTCAAACCAAAAAAAATTACTAAAGGCTCGGCAAATTGCCACACTAGCATAGAAGAGATTAAAGAGAGGAAAAGCACTAATTGCACTGTTCTCGTAAAAAATACTCCTGCCTCTAACCTATCATTTGCTCCCCAGTTCCTGGCAATGAGTGCTGTTGAACCAGCTAAAACTCCCGTCAAGACAGCTTGCAAAATAAATGTAACCCTTTGACCTGTTACGGCTGCAGCAATTGCATCAGGACCAAGATCACCAACAATCTTTATCGCAACAATTGAGCTTGTCGCATAAAATAAATTTGTGATAATGGAAGGCCAAGCAAGTGTCCATACACCCATTGAGCCTCGCGGGATTTTTGTTCCCTCTTGTAAGACTTCCAAATCTTAGGACTCCTTAATTGAGCCAAGATATATAACTCCAAATATAAGAGTCATTGAGAATGCTACTAAGGGCGAGTCCTGTGATTTAAGTATTTTATTTCTATAAATTACACATTCAACCAAATGTGCAATTAATAACAAGTAAAAAATTCCAGATGCTAAATAAAAAGCCCAGCCATTGAATGGTTCAAATAAGTTGACAAGGCCAAAGGCCCAAAGAATTAATGTAATTATATGTGGAGCCTTCACTGTAACCTCTGAAATTGTGTCGAATACATCCTATCAATCATTTTTTCAATGAATGGTTGAATATGAGTATATGATTCATTATCTGTGATTGCATACCAGTGATGCAAATAAAACAAAGATCCAAAAAGAAAATTACGATGCTCATCAGGATCGCCATGAATCATTGATCCATCACTCTGACCTTGTTGAAACCAATTCGTCCAAGTTTGATATTGCTTTGCCTCGTTAAGCTTGATGTGATCATATTTTGCAAACTCAGAAAGTGATTTAGGTATTTGCATTAAAAGTGTAAGCCCATTGATTGTCATAGCTTTATTTGTATAGGTTTTGATCTTGTCTAAATGTGTAGCATCCATCCGATTGATTGATTCAATTAATTTATTAAGCTTTAACTGAATGGAAAGAATAACTTCTAAAAATAAATCGCCCTTACTATTAAAGTAATAATAAATTGATTTATCTGTTAAATCTAAAGATTTTGTAATTTGCTCAAGCTTAGTATTGTTATAACCATGCTGAGAAAAAATTGAGACAGCCGATTCAAGAATTAAATCTTTTTTCTTGATTCGTTTAGTCGAAATTTTAATATTTTGATCCATGATATATAAGTATACAAACTTTGATGGTTAATCACCTAGCTTCAAGTTGAGAAAGAATTTTTTGATGTTTCTGTCTATCAATAGTATAAAAAGAAAATATTCCAAATGGGATAATCATCAATAAAGCAACGAAGGGACCCTGAATCATTGCTAAATTAAATATTTGATCAGCATTTGGTGT
>DDCV01000088.1 GCA_002335845.1 Rickettsiales bacterium UBA1997
TTAAAGAAGGTAATGAAGATCTAGACTCAACTTCCATGATCAAGGAATTAGCTCAAGACCAAGATGCCATTGTTAAAACTTTTAATAATGTACTAAAGCAATCCCAAGATGTTGGCGACGAAGTAACTGCGGGAATGGCAATTGATCGCATCGAAATTCATCAAAAAAATGCCTGGATGCTTAAAAGTAGCTTATAATTAAATGTGCCTAATACCAAATCCCACCTCTAAAGATGGCTTTTGGTATTAGCTACTTTTTTGCTAAAAATCCTGCAGAAAGCTCTTAAGTAGCTTTGCTCTTTTTGGATGTTGTAACTTTTTAAGAGCTTTGGCTTCTATTTGACGAATTCTTTCACGAGTTACAGAAAATTGTTTACCAACCTCTTCTAAAGTGTGATCAGTAACCATGCCGATGCCAAATCTCATTCTAAGAACTCTTTCTTCTCTTGGAGTTAAAGATGAAAGCATTTGCGTTGCCAGCTCTTTTAATTTTGAATAGGATGTTGCATCATAAGGCTGCACTGCGGTTTTATCTTCAATAAAATCGCCCAATATACTCTCTTCATCATCACCAGATATTGGCGATTCAAGACTAACGGGATCCTTGGAGGTCCTTAAAACTTTTCTTACCTTCTCAACCGGCATTAGAAGCTTGTCGGCAATTTCTTGTGCATCTGGTGTTCTACCAAGCTCTTGAGTTAGCTGACGCGATGTTTTAACTATTTTATTAATAGTTTCTACCATGTGAATAGGAATCCTGATGGTGCGAGATTGATCGGCAATAGCACGAGTAATTGCCTGCCTAATCCACCAAGTGGCGTAAGTAGAAAATTTATAACCACGACGATACTCAAACTTATCGACAGCGCGCATTAGGCCTATATTACCCTCTTGAATTAAATCTAGGAATTGCAAACCTCGGTTGGTATATTTTTTAGCAATAGAGACAACTAGCCTTAGATTAGCTTCGATCATTTCTTTTTTAGCCTTAGCTTCATCTTCTTGGCTTTTGTGCACCTTGGTAATTAGCTTTTTAAAATCAACAATATTAAGGCCCATTATTTTGGTAAATTTGGCAATCTTAATATTAAAAGATTTTATATCCTCTTCCTGCGCGCTGATAAATTTTTGCCACTTATCATTTTTAATTTTTTTTATATTTTTTAACCACTCCTCACCATCTTCAACACCGATATAGTTTTTTAGAAAGTCACTTTTGGTAATATTGTATGTCTGCGCTAGTTTTAAAAGACCAACTTCGGTTTCCACTAATTTTTGCTGAGAGCTATAAAGCTGATCAACCAAGGCCTTAATCAATGTGTCATTAAAACTCACTTCAGACACTAGTTCAAGAAACTGTATTTTAAGATCATTAATCTCATCATCTTCCTTGATTTGGTTTGGGGTTTTATTTTCTGATTTATCAAGTGTTTTTTGGCAAAGTTGGGCAATTCTTTGGAACAAATCAAGCATTTTTGGCATCAAGATTCTCTCCATAGATACAAAAGAAACTACGCTCTCATCGATCTCTTCTAGCTCCTCATCATCAAATAATGAATCATCTTCATTTGATTCAGATGACTCAGACTCTTGGTCTGAAAAAAATTCAGAAAAATCATCACCGCTGCCAGAGCTACCATCTTCGCCGTCGGTCGATGATTCTTCTCCGCGCATTAATTCCTCAAGTTCAGAATTATAGGTTTCATCAATCCTAATAATGTCACGAAGCAATATGGTGCCGTTTGATAAGCCATTATACCACTCGATAAAATGACGTAAAATTATAGGGCTTTTATATAGCTGTTCAATTGTTTGACTTCTTCCCTCCTCAATCCTCATGGCAATCGCCACCTCGTCATCGCGACTTAGAAGCTTAACTACGCTCATAGATTTTAGGTAGGTTTTTACAGAGTCCTCGCTTCTTTTTTGACTCTTTTCTTCGTCCTTAGCCTGCAGATCTTCTTCTAAAATCTTGTCGATATCTTCATCTTTTTCAATAATCTTAATCTTAAATTCTGATATAGTATCCAGAATTTGATCAAGCTTACTTGGCGTAATTTCTGTTTCAATATTATCATTTATTTGCTCATGCGTTAAATATCCTTGAACCTTGCCAAGCGATAATAATTTTTTTAAGCTATCAGCAATGTCTTGTGGAAAATTCGCTACATCCTCAGACTTTCTTTGCAAGGCCGACCTAACGCCCTGTATAAGATAAAGCTTTTCATTAACGATATCACTTTTAGTAACGCCAGAAGGCTTTCTTTTTTTGGTTGCTACACTAGCTTTAGCGGATTTTTTAGATGATTCTTTGGTGTTTTTTTTACTATCCTTAGGCATTTTAAGTAATATTTTTAATTTATTTCCTGTACTAAATCAGCAATTTCTTGCTCAACAGATTTTATATAGTCAAAAATTTTGTTAATTTTTTGACTTGAAATTGCACTACCGTCAGTTGCAATATCATCGACTCCACTTGAACAATCCTTATATTGGTGGTTAATTTTTATTAACAGCTCTTGCAGTAGCAATATTCTAAACCTTTCTAAATAAAGATTATCAAGATCTAATTTAGCTAAAGTATTTTTAATATCCAATAAGTCATCTTGATAATTGAGCTTTTCAAGACCTTCGATGATTTTATTTTCATCAACATCTTTTTGCAAATCAATTATTTCAATAATGTGCTCTTTAATGGCAGTTATGTTGTCATTTACAAAGCTTAGCTCTCTAATATCAAAATCTTTATCTCGATAATCAATCAAACTTTTCTCTTTGATAAGATAACATATAATATCTTTAGCCGCAATGTCAGCAGAATTTTTATTTATTTTATCAATTTTAATATTAGTAGCACTCTTTTGAATTAAAGATATTTTTTGATATCCGCCCCTTCCCAACTTATAGATAAAGTCCCTAAAGTGCTGTATAAGATATTTTCTACTTAAATCATCTTTGATAATGCCCGCTTTCTTATTAAGATAACTTTCCAGCCTTGCTTTATCTTCTGGCGAAATTTGCTTTGCTTTGTCTATTTGTAAATCGCTAATGGCAAAATCTATCATTGCTTGAGACATTGGCGTTGAATTATTTATCACCTTTCGAAAGGCGCTAGCTCCATATTTTGTTACAAAATCATCGGGATCTAAGCCGTCGGGCAAGAAAGCAAAATGAATATTCTTGCTACTCGAAATTAATGATAAAGCTACCTCACAAGCTCTTTTTGCTGCTAGGATTCCAGCATTATCACCATCTAAACACATTATTATTTTGTCAGTAATAGAAAATAGCTGAGTTAGATGACTGTCGCTTAATGCTGTTCCTAATCCGGCTACAACATTTTCAATGCCATTACTACTAAGCTTAATAACATCCATATATCCTTCAACAATAATAGCGCAAGATTCTTTAAAAATTGCATTTCTTGCTAAGGAAAAATTATACAAGGTTTGCCTTTTCTTAAAAAGATCAGTTTCAGCTGAGTTAAGATATTTAGGCATTGCGTCGTCAATAACTCGACCGCCAAAAGCAATTACTCGCTTTTTTTTGTCTAAAATAGGAAAAACAATACGATTTCTTAGTTTATCGTAGAGATTATCGCGATCATTTTTTGAGATAACGCCGGTTTTTAATAAATCTTCATCTAAATATTGTTTGCTTTTAAGAAAATTTATTAAATCGCTATAAGAATTAGGAGCAAAACCTAAGAGAAATTTTTTGGCAATTTTGCCATTAATACCACGACTTTTTAAATAGGATCTAATATCCGCTGATGATTCAAGATATAGATTGTTGCAAAAAAACTGACAAATTTCTTTCAAGATCTCATATTGTAAATCTGTCTTTGGCTGATTCTGATATACTTGAGATTTAACTTGCGGTATTTCAATTGAAAAATCATTGGCAAGGTTTAAAACAGCCTCCTTAAAATCAAGACCATATTTATTCATCATATAGGTTATGATGTCGCCGTGAGCGCCACAACCAAAGCAGTGATAAAATCCCTTTTGATCATTGACTGTAAAAGAGGGAGTTTTTTCATTGTGAAATGGACATAAGCCGCTATATTCCTTGCCCCGCTTCTTTAGCTTGACTGTTTTAGATATGAGTTGCGAAGCCAAAATATTGGAGCGCAAAATGTCAGGAAATTCTGCTGAAAACTGCACCGCCAACTAAATTAGTTTTGATTGATTTTAGGGTTTTTGCTGGATTTTTTGTCATATATTATAACCTCTTGGGAATCAGCATATCCTAGGCTTTTTCTAGCTTGTTCATCTAGTAAATCAAGATCTAAAGAATCGGGCTGCATTTTATTAACCCTCTCTTCTTTTGCCTTTCTAATCAACGATAGCGACTTTTCTTCCCCACGCTTTTCTTCTATCTCTTTTTGCAACTCAAGCAAATCTTTCAATCCTTTATCACCGTAAATTGCAAAAATAAGAAAATAGCAAGTTAAAAAAATTGCTATAAATGCTGATACGAAACCAATCTTACCGATGCTATTTTTTTTAATAAAATTATAGATAGGATTCATTAGATCTTTTTTTAAAAAAGCTCTTTAACTGACTTCACAATATCATTAACCTTTGGCAAGGCAATCTTCTCTAGATTAACTGCATATGGCAAAGGAGCATCAACTGAGGCTAGTTTTTTAACAGGAGCGTCAAGATAATCAAAAGCCTCCTCCATTAAAATTGAAGCAATTTCACTGCCAATTGAAGCAAAAGGAAAGCCTTCTTCCACAGTAACGCAACGCGAAGTCTTTATGACTGAATCAACAATAGTTTGACGATCGATTGGTCTAATTGTTCTTAGATCTATAACTTCCGCACTAATTCCTTGTTTTGCCAGCTCTTCGGCGGCATCAAGGGCATATTTTACAGCTAGAGAAAAAGCGATGATAGTGACATCTTCGCCTTCTTTTAATATTTTAGCTTTGCCAATTTCAACTATATGATCATCATCATAATTTTCTTCAAAAGACAGGCCGTAAGTAATTTCATTTTCTAAAAAAACTACTGGATTTGGATCACGAATAGCGGATTTTAACAGACCTTTACAATCGGCTGCGCTATAAGGAGAGATAACTTTCAATCCTGGAATTGATCCATACCAAGCAGCGTAGCATTGTGAGTGCTGAGCTGCAACTCTTGCTGCCGCTCCATTAGGTCCACGGAAAACTATTGGGCACTTAACTTGGCCGCCTGACATATAACAAGTTTTAGCAGCAGAATTTATAATTTGATCTATTGCCTGCATGGCAAAATTAAAGGTCATGAACTCAACAATTGGCTTTAAGCCAGCAAAAGCCGCTCCTATAGCTAATCCAGCAAATCCATGCTCTGTAATCGGTGTATCAATCACTCTTTTGGACCCGAATTCGTCAAGCATACCTTGCGTTACTTTATAAGCGCCGTTATATTCTGCGACCTCTTCTCCCATAACAAAAATACTATTCTCTTGGCGCATCTCTTCAGACATTGCCTCACACAATGCTTCTCTGACTGTTAATTTTCTAAGTGTCATAATATTAAAATTAATGATAAATATCTGTCATGAGCTCTGATTCATCAGGCTCCGGACTGTTTTTAGCAAATTCTACAACCTCATTGATTTGAAGCTTTACTTCGTCATCAATTTTTTTGATCTCTTCAGCCGCAATTGTTGAATTCTGCGCTATATAATTTTTAAGATTAATTATTGGATCCTGTTCTTTTTTACTATTAAGTTCATCTTTGCTGCGATATGTTGCGGGGTCAGACATTGAGTGACCACGATAGCGATAGGTATCCATTTCAATTATGACTGGCCCCTTGCCGCTTCTTACATCGTCAACAATTTGCCTAGATTCTTCAATAACAGCAATTACATCCATGCCATTAATTTCATATCCAGGTATATTAAAGCCCGAACCTCGCTTATGCAGCTCTTTACTAGCGGAAGATCTAATAACAGAGGTACCCATAGCATATTTATTATTTTCAATAATGAATATAACTGGTAAATTCCATAATTTGGCCATGTTATATGATTCGTAAACCTGACCCTGATGCGCGGCTCCATCGCCAAAATAACAATAGGTTACCGCATTATTGCCCAAATATTTATCAGCAAAAGCAAGCCCAGCTCCAATTGGCACTGAAGCGCCAACAATGCCATGGCCGCCAAAGAAATTTCGTTTAATATCAAATAAATGCATTGAGCCACCTTTACCCTTAGAAGATCCGTCTTTGCGCCCCAAAAGTTCAGCCATAATATTTTTTGGATCAGAGCCTGTCATTATCATGTGCCCATGATCGCGATATGTTGTTATAACCCTATCGCCTTCTTTCATAGTAGCTTTCATGCCAGTGGCAACAGCCTCTTGACCAATATAGAGATGACAGAATCCACCTATTAAACCCATGCCATAAAGCTGACCAGCTCTTTCTTCAAAACGACGAATTAAAACCATATCGCGATAAAAGCCTAATAGCTTTTCATTTTCAAATTTAAGGGACGATTTATTATTTGCCATCTTAGCTTCGTTTAGTTTGTCACGCATTTTTAATAAAAATAAAGATTCTTACAATTAAAATTAAAAGTCAATTTCAGCTAAGCAACTAACTTTTTAAAAAACCTTATAAAAAACTAAAAATTATAATTTTTCTAAATATTATTTTATTTTTTCATAAGGTTTTTAATATGATTATTATATTGCTTAACAGGTCTTGAAAAGCTAAAATCATGGCATTACCAAATTTTATAACGCCAAACGCAAATACTACTGATATAGAAAGAAAATATATTGTTTTAAAAGCGGCTTGCAATATTGTTTTCTCACCTTGCGCCAAGTCATTTTTGCCTGAAAACTTTTCTTTTTTAACTTTTTGCAGCCTTTCTTCAGCTGTTAGCTCTAATTTCTTGGGGACTATTTTTACTTTGCCAATGCCAATAACCGAATTACCTCGTGACTCCTTTTTGTTGGAATTTTTTTTAATTAAAGAGGCTAAATTAGCTATATTATCTTGACTGAAACTTTTTGTCATAAAATGATTAAATATTATAAATATATTATAATTAGAATTAAAATTAATCCGATTTAAATTAATAGAAAATTATGACTTTTATCAGTAAAAAAACTGCCATTATACTATTTAATCTTGGTGGCCCCGATAAACCTGAGTCTGTTAAGCCATTTTTATTTAATCTATTCAATGATAAGGCAATAATTGGCCTACCTCAACCATTTCGCTACCTTTTAGCCAAGCTAATATCTGGCAAAAGGTATAAAACGGCTCAGGAAATATATGGCAATATTGGTGGCAAATCTCCATTGCTCGATTTAACAATTGATCAAGCTCATAATTTAGAAAAAGAACTATCTTTTCATGGCGATTTTAAAACTTTTATTGCCATGAGATATTGGAAGCCATTTTCTTTTGAAACAATTGAAAAAGTTATAAAGTATAATCCCGATAATATAATTCTACTACCCCTATATCCGCAACTTTCAAGCTCTACCTCCAAATCATCGATTGATGATTTTAATAAAATTTTCAATAAGAATAGGCAAAAATTTAAACAGGATTTGCAAATCAAAACCATTTGCTGCTATCCAACGGAAGAAAATTTTATAAAATCTCATTCTCTTTTAATTAAAAAAACTATCTCGAGATATAAAAATTTAGACCAGCTACGTTTTTTATTTTCCGCTCATGGGCTACCAGAAAAATTAATAAAACAGGGCGATCCTTATGTATTTCAAGTTGAATCTACGACAAATAAAGTTGTTGAAAGTTTAGCCGATTTATTATCAATCAAAAAATCAGAGATTTCTGACAAAATTGATTATAAGGTTTGCTATCAATCAAAAGTTGGTCCGTTAAAATGGACTTCTCCAAGTCTAGATTCTGAGCTCAGAAGAGCTGCAATAGATAAGAAAATTCCTGTTATAACTCCAATCGCTTTTGTTTCCGATCACTCTGAAACTTTGGTAGAGCTTGATATAGAATATAAAGAAATGGCAGAAGAGTTAGGTATAAAAAAATATCTCAGAACCCCAGCACTAAATTCCGATGGCTTATTTATAAAATCCCTAAGCGCAATGTGCCTTAATGCTAAAAATAATTTCGACAAAAAACTATCACCATTTTTTTGCAATACTGACCAAAAAAGAATATGCCCCAAGAAATTTAAATACTGCCCCAACAATAACATTTAAACTTTATAATTGACAATTTATGCTTCATTTTTTGACTTAACAACAAAATATCGTGATGAATAATCTATATTTGCAGGAATATCTTGGCAAAAAACTTAATATCGATAAAGATTTAAGGGCTAAGATTGATAGATCTTGTGATTTACTCGAAAAACAAATTGATGCTGGAGCAATTCCTGCAATTGATGCGATCAATAATTGTAATTTTGAAAAAATCTATAACATCGCCGATGATCTAAAAAAATATAACAAGATATATATTCTTGGAGTTGGCGGATCAAGCCTTGGTGGCAAAACATTATCATCTGTAGCTGTAAAAAAAAATCTGGAATTTATTGAATCAATTGACCCAGAAACTATTGCTAATTTCTTATGCAAGATTGATCTAGATGATAGCTTTTTTGTTATTATAAGCAAATCAGGGGAAACTATAGAGACCATTTGTCAAACTCTCTTAGTTAAGGAATATTTGCAACAAAATGGTTGTATGGATTTTTCTAAAAAATTTCTTTTTATTACCCAAAATCTTGATAATTCACTAGCCAAAATTGCCTTATCTTTGAACTGCAAAATAGAAAATCATCCAGCCGATATTGGTGGCCGCTATTCTTGCTTCTCAATAGTCGGTCTTTTGCCAGCTGCTATTTGTGGACTAAATATTGAAGAGATAGTAAAGGGCGCCAAGAATATTGTACAAAACTTTTATGATGATGTAGCCATTAGAAACTCATGCTATAACCAATTATATTTACATAATGAAGGGTTTTTAGGCAATGTTGTGATGCCTTACTTTGATAATTTAAAAAACTTTACCGATTGGTATCGACAATTATGGGCTGAATCTTTAGGAAAAAATGGCCTTGGAACTACGCCAATAAACTCAATGGGAACAATTGATCAACATAGTCAATTACAGCTTTATATAGATGGTCCCAAAGATAAGTTTTTTACTTTCATCATCAATGATAGCGCCAAAAGCGATTTTGTGATTAAGGATATTGAAAATTGTCCAACTCTGTTTGGCGGTATAAATTTAAGCAAGATTCTACAAATCGAGCATGAAACAACTATAGAATCATTGGTGCAAAAAGATTTACCTGTGCGAGTTTTTAAGATTCGCAACCTTAATGAAAAAACAATAGGCGCTCTTATGATGCAAATGTTTTTAGAGACTATTATTATTGGATATGCTAATAATATTAACCCATTCGATCAGCCGGCTGTTGAAAAAAGAAAGGAAAGGGCTAAGAATTTATTAAAGGGATTGCAATCTTTACCAGTTAATAAATTATTGAAGACTTTTGTATAGCTGAAGTGACTTGATTTTTTGGCAATAATTTTTTATTTTAGGTTGCGCCTAAATCGCACTCTGCCACTTTGCAGTCGCACTCTGCCACTTTGATGATAAAAACGATTCTTAATCGTTTTTATTGATCAAAGCTCCTCAGCTGGATTATACAGCTTCACTACTCGCTTGCACTCGTAGCTCAGCTGGATAGAGCATCTGACTTCGGATCAGAGGGTCAGGGGTTCGAATCCTCTCGAGTGCGCCATACTTTAGAGCTATCTAGATAGCAACAATATTAACCAATTTATTTGGCACTATAATTGTTTTTTTAATCTCCTTGCCAGCAATGAATTTTTGTACATTTTCATTATCGAAGGCCAATTTTTCTATCTCTGCTTTTGACAGATCTTTTTTAACCTTAATCACGGCGCGCAATTTGCCACAAACTTGCAAGGCGATTCCTACCTCATCATCAATTGTTAATTTTTCATCATATTTAGGGTATTTTTCATTGGCGATTAATGTCGAAAATCCTAATTTTTGCCATAATTCTTCGGCCAAATGAGGCATTATTGGTGCAATTAGAATGCTAAGATTTTTAAGAGCGAAAAACATTACTCTTCCTGACTCTTGATCTCTAATACTAAGCTTTTCTAAAGCATTAGAAAATTCGCGTATTTTAGCAATTACAACATTGAAAGCCATGTTCTTATATTCTTGCTCAACCATAGCGATAGTTTTATGAGTTAGCTTTAGAATTTCTCTGGCATCTTTATCTTTAATATCGTCAAAATTTTGCGACATATTATCTTGCTTAATATCAAAATCTTGCAAAAAGGCTATAAATAACTTCCATAGTCTATTAATGTAAACCCAGCAACCATTTATACCACTATCTAGCCACTCCAAATCTCGATCAACTGGAGAATCTGACAGCATGAATAGACGAGCTGTGTCGGCGCCATAAGCATCGATTATATGGGATGGCTCGACAACATTTTTTTTGGATTTACTCATTTTTTCAATGCGCCCAGCTATTACCTCTTCCTTGGTATTGATTTGGTAAAATTTACCATCTTCTTTTTTATTTACATCATCTGGATAAAGCCATTTGCCATCTTTGCTTTTGAAGGTTTGATGACAAACCATGCCTTGCGTTAGCAAATTTTTAAAAGGCTCATCAAAATCTAAATAGCCGCATTTTTTAAGAGCTTTGGTAAAAAATCTAGCATATAAAAGATGCAAGACCGCATGTTCAATGCCGCCAATATATTGATCAACTGGCATAAAATTATTAACCAGATCTTGATTAAAAGCTGCCTTTTTATTTTTAGGATCTATAAAGCGTAAGAAATACCAAGAGCTTTCAAAAAAAGTGTCAAAAGTATCGGTTTCACGAATAGCTTTTAGATTTTTTCCATTTTCATCGATATAAGTGGTAAATTTCCAAGATTTATGATTGGCTAACGGATTGCCATTGCCATCAAATTCTGGATCATTTGGCAATTCCACTGGCAATTGCTCTTCTGGTACTGGAACGATCCTTCCGTCTTCTAAATATAGCATTGGGATTGGTGAGCCCCAATATCTTTGACGAGACACTCCCCAATCGCGCAGCTTATAATTAGTTTTCTTGGCAACTTGGTTTGTGGCAGACAAAATATTAAAAACTTTTTCTTTTGCCTGTGCGCTAGTTAAGCCATTTAAAATATCTGAATTTATTAACTCGCCATCTCCCAAAAATGGCAATTCTTCATTATTTTTGCCTTGAATAACTTGTCTGATAGGCAAATTATATTTATTAGCAAATTCAAAATCTCTTTCATCATGAGCCGGACAGCCAAAAACTGCACCACAGCCATAATCCATCAGCACGAAGTTGGCAATATAAATATCGATTAGGCTATCTTTTTTAAGTGGATTCCTAACCTGTAATTTCGTTTTAAAACCCTTTTTTTCCTGCTTTTCTAGACGCTCATCGGCTGAACTTTTTTTACATTCTGCTATAAAATCTGCCGCCTCTTTATTGTCTTGAGCAATTTCAGTGGCCAATGGATGATCCACAGAAATCGCTAAAAATGAAGCGCCAAAAATCGTATCTGCTCTTGTGGTATAGATTTTAATCTTTTTATCAGAATCAATAATTTCAAAATCAATTTCCAATCCCTCGCTTTTTCCAATCCACTTTTCTTGCATTGATAGGACGCGACTATCCCAGCCATCTAAATTTTTGAGCTCAGCTAGCAATTCTTCACTAAATTCAGAAGTTCTTAAAAACCACTGTTTAAGCTTTTTCTTTTCAATTAAAGCTCCGCTTCTCCAGCCTCTGCCATCAATCACCTGTTCATTAGCAAGAACCGTTTGATCAACCGGATCCCAGTTAACTTCTGATTCTTTTTGATAAGCTAGATCAGCCTTAATGAAATCAATAAATATTTTCTGCTCATGCTTGAAATAATCTGGCAGGCAAGTAATAATTTCACGCTGCCAATCAATAGAAAGGCCAATTGATTTAAGGCCTTGGCGCATAGTGTCGGTGTTTTTTAGTGTCCAATTTTTGGGATGAATTTTATGCTCTAATGCCGCATTTTCTGCCGGAAGTCCGAAAGAATCAAAGCCCATAGGGTGCAGAATATTGTAGCCTTGTAGCTTTTTAAAGCGAGCGATGGCATCGCCAATTGCATAATTGCGCAAATGTCCCATGTGAATTTTGCCCGAAGGGTAGGGAAACATCTCAAGCACATAGTATTTTTCTTTTTCTGAATTTTCATCAAACCGAAAAATATTGTTTTTATCCCAATTATTTTGCCATTTGGCCTCGGATAATTTATGATTGTAGTTAGGAATATTTATGTTAGCTGGCACTTTTAATAAAATTTAATTTCGATTAATTAAAATTATATTTAAAGACTAATTTTTGTGATAGAAAGATAATTTTTATTTAAAAAGGCGTGACTTATATATATGCCGATAAAGCTATACTCACAGCTCTTCTATCTTACTATTTGTAATTTTACAAATATCTTCTAACTCTTTGAGCCAATCCTCTTCTTGAGGCCATTTATCTTGCTTGGCATAATTATTTATCATTGAGATATAGATGAATAATTTTTCAGCTCCTACATTGCCTGATATTCCTTTTAAAGCGTGAGATTGGAAATTGATCTCTTCTACATCATTGTTTTTAGTGGCTTGTTTTATTTTGTTTAATAGATCTTTTGTGCTGGCAATGAATAGATCTTTTAATTCTTTTAGATCTTCATTTGTTAGTTTGGAATTTATGATCTTATTGTTTTTTTTGGCATCTTTGGCTGCGTAATATTTGTTATCAATATTTAGGTAGCTTGGATCTGGATTAGCCTTTAAGTGACTTATCCAGAAATATATGATCTTTAGAAGCTTATTATTATCTTCGCCTTTAATAAAGTAATCATCCATACCACTTTTTAACATGGCCTTGAGTTTCTTTTTGTCGCTGTCGCCAGAATTGGCTATGATTATGGCTTTGTTTTTTACATTATGTATTAATTCATAATCTCTTATTTCTTTAACTGCTGCATCACCTTTTTTATTGGGCATATTTATGTCAGCTATAATGATGTCATATTTATTGGCTGGGTTATATATGATTTTTTTTCTTTCCAGCTCTTTTAGGTCATGCTCAGGGAATTGCTTGGTGTATTTTTCTAATAATTCATTGCCATCATTAGCTGTTTCTACTATAAATCCATATTTAGATAGAAACTTCTTTAAAACCATAATATTTATGGCTTCATCATCAGCTATTAATATCTTAAGGTCTTTAAAGCTATCTAATATATCACCTATATTGTAATTATAAACATGGTCATTGCTGAGCCATTTATAGATAGTTTTAAAAAGAGCATTATTGGGAATTGGTTTTATGATATAATCATCAATGCCAATATCTATGGCTTGTTGTTTTATCTTATATGATGTGCGTGAAGTATAGGCAGTAATTGGAGTATGTTTATCAAATTTTCTGATTTCTTTAGCTAGCTCAAAGCCATCCATTATTTTCATTTGGATGTCGACTATTATTAGGTCATATTTTTTTGCAGGAGAGGATATATCTTCATCTTGATTATTTTTTATAAGCTTAAGAGCTTGTTTACCATCAAGAGCGGTATTGATTATAACATTTGATAAAAGTGACTTAATAAGCTTTGTACTTATTCTAAGATTAAGCTCTTGATCATCAACAACTAAAACTTTTTTGAGAAATTGGCCATTGATGTTGGGTAAGGATTTATTATGAGATTTTGAATTTAAGGCTAAATTTGAATCATTACTATTAGCTATATCATTTGCTGATAGCTTTATATTATCTTGATTGATTTGTTCTTGAGCCTTTTTTAATTCATCATCACTAAGCTGTGGAAAATATAGATTGAATCTAGTCCAAGATCCAAACTCAGATTCACAATTAATATCACCACCAAAGTCAATCATGGTTCTTTTGCAAAATGCTAGACCCAAACCTGTACCTTCAGATTTACCAGAAGTTACAAAATCACCAAATAGCTTCTGCAAAACTTCAGGAGCAATTCCAGGGCCAGTATCGTGGATATGGATAATGTTATAATTAATTTCTGGCTTTAGCTTTAAATGATTACTGCTATAAATATTGTTTTTAGCCTGATCTAAAATATCTTTACCTAAAACATTAGAGCTGCTGATAGTGATTGTTAGATCAACTCTATCTTTAGCATAATAAAGAGCATTTTTTATGAGGTTGAAGAAGATGTAATAAAAAGCTGTTTCTATGCCTTTGAAGATGAAGATAGGGTTATTTTTTGAATCATTAATGCTATTAATAACATCGCTATTAATTT
>DDCV01000087.1:0-9148 GCA_002335845.1 Rickettsiales bacterium UBA1997
CCTATTGAAACTTCATAAGAAATCATCTGCGCCGATGATCTGATAGCTCCCAAAAAGGCATATTTTGAATTACTAGCCCATCCAGCAATAATAACCCCATAAACTCCAAGAGAAGATGTTGCCAAAAGATATACTACACCAACATTAAGATCGGAAATAACAAAATTTTCAGAGAAAGGAATAACCACCCAACCAATCATGGCTAGAAAAAAAGTCACTACTGGCGCCAGAAGAAATAGCTTTTTATTTGCATGGGTTGGCAGTATAACTTCTTTTAACATCAATTTTAAGCCGTCAGCTAAAGGTTGCAACAAGCCAAAAGGTCCCACAACATTGGGTCCTTTGCGTAGCTGCATTGCACCAATGACCTTTCTTTCCATAAGAGTTAAATAAGCAACCGCTCCTAACAAAGGAAGAATAATCAACAAAGACCATCCTGCAACTGGCAAAACCACTGCAAAAAACATATCGCTAAATTGGGCAAAAAAATGATTCATTAACTATCTAAGAAATTAAATGGACGAACTATAATAATCAAAAATATTTAAAGAATTATCAATGTCAATTATCATCTCAAGTGAAAAATATATCAAAATCAAATTGATATTGTTTAAAGATTGATCTGGATGTCAATTGTAGACAATTAATTAATTAGGTTTTTTGAAAATAGCTAAGCTTTAGTAAGGTTTAAGATAATATAAATTATGTCAACATTAGAAAAAGCCTTAAGTTTATTGGGTTATGATAAAGAAAAAAGCAAATCTCTTATTCAGATATTTCATATTGCTGGAATATTTGATGGCAAAATTCAAGATGAGCCGCTAAGTGAATCTGAGCTAGAAAAAAAGCTACAATCTGATTTAGGTGTGACTGACGGCAGTGACCTTGCGATAGCTCAAAAACTCAATGAATTGGGTCAAAAAAAATTTCAAGAAATCAGAGGAGCTGGTGAAAGGCAAGAAATGTATCCACTGTCAATCGCTACAACGGGATTTATAGATTATTTTAAAGACTTAAAATTATCTGAAACTATACCTCCAGAAAAAGATGTAAAATTATATTTTATATTTGGAGCTTCCGAAGCTGGCTTAAGAAATAGAATAGGATTTTTGAGAGATAGCATAGGTCATGATGAGTTGGAAAGCAAGGATATCATTTTTTTAGGGGGAGATAGAAAATTATGGCCTAAATATACCGGCGATAATGAATATTTACTTAGATCGACTCCTGGGGAAGATGCAACATTTAAATTGATAGAGGAATTAAATCCGGATCAAGATATTAAGGAGATAAAAAAAGAAATTAATCAATTTTTTGAAGAAAAGAAGCAAGATTTAATGGATGGCAAAATTAATGTTGCAAGAATTAGAGTGCAAATTGTGGAAGAGGTGGCAAAAGGGATTAAATGGCCTACTGAATCCGATTTAGAAAGATATTTAGCTAAAGAAATACTAGCGATTAATGATGCAAGAGTTATTGAAGGAGAAATTGATCCTAAAATTGGAAGGCCTACAACTGAAACAAATCTACAAGCCATACCAAAATCACTTCCTAACATGATTAAATCACAACCCAAATCTTGCTTTGTTTCAAGTCAACCACATATTGGAAGACAAACGTCACTTGCAAGATCTTTATCTGGATTAAATAATATTGCTGGCTGTGGTAAAGAAGCTTTGTCTCTAATGGACAGCAAAAACATAACTCCTATGCTAGAAGCGGTGCTGGGAGAGGTAAACTCCCAGTGCAGAATAAAAGAAAAAGAGCATAGTCAAGAAGTGAAGGGGTCAAGGGTTGGCATTGAACCATCAAGAACAAGATAATATCTATTAATTCATGAACTAATCAATACACCTATCTATATTTACTAACTCTTAGCCAAGGATATATCCCAACCCCACAAAAACAAACAACATAAGGGCGGCAAATATACCCGCTAAAATGTCATCCAAAAAAACACCGAAGCCATTTTTTATTTTTCTATCAACAAGACCAATCAATAAAGGTTTTTTAATATCAAAGAAGCGAAATAAAGCAAAGATCGATGCGATAAATAACAGCTCTATTTTAGGACTATACAGCAAGTCTATTTTAAAAATACTAAGCAATAATAATGCCAATTGAATGGCAGTAATTTGCCCAACCACTTCATCTAAAATAACTGATTTATGATCAATAGCTTTCACTTTTTTAGAATATGGCTTTATTAAAAAAGATCCAAATATTGTAAGAAAAATTAGAAAAATTAACCAGCCAATATTAATCAAAATTGTTTCTACAAAAAGATATAAAATAATATCTGACCCTTCTTGATAAGGATAAATGATGTCAATTAGGCTAAAATCTATTTTTACAATAAACAGCCACAATAAAATTCCAGCCAATGAACCAAAGGTACCTGGGGCTTTTTTAATCTTGCCAATATAAAAGAATGTTAGAAATAACTCAGAGAAACTTGCTGACCTTGACATGATAAAAAATGAATAGAATTGCAAAATATTTTGCCTAAATGATTGATTATAAAGCTTGAATAAAATTACTAATTATATATTATAAATCATGCTTGCTAAAAATTTTAGCGATATTTAAACAAACCATATATTTTTTAATTCAAAAATAATTTCAAATGAAAAAAAGAATAACCAATATATTAGCTTTGTCTTTTATTATCGCCACTACAACATCTTGTATTATAGATATTCCTTTTATTCCCTTTATCTAATAATTCTCTAATATTTCAAGATAGCTATCTTTAAGCTGTTTTATTTCACTAACCGCGCTATATTCATCAATCTTATGCGCGGTTTTGTTTATCAGGCCCAACTCAACCATATCTTGACAATAATCTTTGATAAATCTTGCATCCGATGTGCCGCCTGTAGTGCTAAATTCTGGCGTCAAACCCGTGATTTTTATAACAGCTTTTTTAGCTAAATTAGCTATCTTTTCTGGATTACACAAAAATGACTCACCACTAACCTTTGATATCAATTCATAAGATGATTTACCATCCTTGATATTAACCATCGATTTGTCGCAGACATATTTGATTAAATCAACAATTTCTTGACCCGAATGACTATCATTAAAGCGAATATTAAAATTAGCTGATGATTCATTAGGTATAACATTTCCACCTAAATCTTGTGACTCAATAGCTGTTACTTCAAGATTAGTTTCATCAAAAAAGTCTGTGCCATCATCAAATTTATGAGTTTTTAAAATTTTTAAAATATCAACTAAAATGGTATTAGGATTAATCGCTACATCAGGATAAGCTACATGACCTTGCTTACCAATAATTTTTAAACTAAAGGAAGCAGAGCCACGGCGCCCCACTTTCATCATTTCACCAAATTTATTGGGATTTGTAGGTTCACCTACTATGCAGCTTGTTATTTTATAACCCTCTTCTTGCATCCATGTTAGCACTTTTTTAGTACCATTAATACTATCAGCCTCTTCATCATTAGTGATTAAAAATCCAATGCCGAAATTTGGATTTGGGTTTTTTTGTAAAAAATCTCTTACCGCCACCATAAAGCAGGCAATGGCGCATTTCATGTCGCAAGCACCGCGACCATATAATTTTCCATCGTCAATTGTGGCGGAAAATGGATCAAATGTCCAAGATTTTTTATTGCCCTCATTAACAACATCGGTATGTCCGGCAAAATAGAAAATATTGCTAGAATTATTTGGATTAAAAACTGCATGAATATTATTAACCTTATAAGAATCATCGCCGTCATAACTCAGAATATCGCATTTAAACCCCATGCTTTCAAGATAGTCTTGAAGCAAATTAATCACCCCTTCATCATAGCCACTATATGACGGAATTTGAATTAATTTTTGCGATAATTCGATAACATCAAGGTTAATATTTCGATTTTTCATTGCTTATTTTGTGATAAAATTTTCGGATTGATTAAGGAAGATCTGAAATACTAAAATAATATTTAGAAAAATTAATTTTTTTGGCTATTTTTGTATAAATTTCGTTTTCTTGAGTACAAAATTACTATATTCCTCAAACAATAAACAAAATTTCCTCTAAAAAATATCTTAAAAATTATAATTTTTAGTTTTTCAGAGGTTACTTAATAAAATTAAGTATTATAAAGTTGCAATTGTCAATTTATTATAACCTTATGTCAAATTTCACCTATAATTCCATGCAGGCTTTATCTTTCAAGTCTATATGGAATTATAGGTAAAATTATATTACTCAAAGTTTCTTCTTAAAAAAATGCTCGATATAAAATTTATCCGTCAAAATCCCAAAATTTTTGATGATGCTATGCAAAAACGCTCTTGCGACATAACTTCACAAGAGATTCTTCAGCTCGATGAACAAAGGCGTCAAAAAATTGTCATTCAACAAGAATTACAATCACAAAGAAATAATCTAGCTAAAGAAATTGCTCAAATAAAAAAAGCAGGTGATAATGCTGATAACTTATTAGAAAAATCAAAGCTGGTTAACGAAGAACTTAAAAAAATTGATGATAATTTGGGTCAAGCTAGCAAACTTGATGATATTTTGTTAAATTTGCCCAATTTTGCCGCACAATCTGTTCCCTTGGGAAAAAATGAGGATGATAATGTGGAAATTGCTAGATTTGGTGAACCACGAAAATTTGACTTCACCCCCAAATCTCATGATGAAATTGGTGAAAATCTTGGATTATTGGACTTTAAAAAGTCAGCTGTAATGTCGGGCGCCAGATTTTCAACTTTAAGTGGCAATCTAGCTAAATTAGAGCGCGCCTTAAGTAACTTTATGCTCGATATCGCCTTGCAAAATGACTATCTTGAAGTTTCGCCGCCAAATTTGGTAAAATCCAGCGCTATGCAATTTTCTGGACAATTGCCAAAATTTGCCGATGAAGCCTTTAAAGTCTCCGGGGATTATTGGTTAATACCCACGGCCGAAGTTTCCTTGGTTAATTTGGCAGCTCAATCAATTTTAAAAGAATCTGATTTACCTCTTAGATTTACAGCTTGCACTCCATGCTTTCGTAGCGAAGCAGGATCCGCTGGCAAAGACACCAAAGGCATGATACGCCAGCATCAATTCAAAAAAGTTGAATTAGTTTCTATAGCCAATCCCCAAGATTCAGATTATGAGCATGAGAGAATGACTAATATCGCTTGCTCAATTCTCGAAAAACTTAATTTACCTTATCGCAAGATGCTGTTATGCAGTGGCGATATGGGGTTTTGCGCCCAAAAAACCTTCGATCTTGAGGTTTGGATGCCATCGCAAAATAAATATAGAGAAATCTCTAGCTGCTCTAATTGCGGCGATTTTCAAGCGCGACGCGGTTCCATAAAATATAAAGATAAGGATGGCAAAAGCCGTTTTGCACACACTCTTAACGGCTCATCTTTAGCAGTTGGCAGAACTATAGTTGCTATTTTAGAAAATTATCAAAACAAAGACGGCTCGGTGAATATTCCTGATATTTTAGTTGATTATATGAATAAAGAAACTCTGTTAAGCAAATATAAAAAATACACTTGATTAATTGATGTTTAGCTATATTTCTTATAGTCTAATTATTTATGTTATAACTTTAATTTAATTTATTAATGGCTAATAAATCAGCATCAAAAAAAGCAATCAGAAGCGACGCCAATAAAAAAACTGTTAATTATTCTCGCAAAAGCAGAATCAGAACCTTTATCAGAAAAGTTGAAGATCAGATAAAATCTGGTGATAAAACTAAGGCTCAAGAGGCTTTTAAAAATCTTGAACCAGAATTAATGCGCGGAGTTACTAAAAATATTTTTAAATTAAACACTGCTGCTCGTAAATTATCTAGAATTTCAGCTGCTATTAAAAAAATCGTTTAAAGCAAAAAAACACCAATAGCTATCGAATATAGTTCTTGGTTATTAAGATTTTGACAAATTTTTGTAGCTTTTAAAGCTATGTATAAAGTTAAAATTTATTCGAAATCAGTATCTCTCTTTGATGCAATTGACTATAAGATAAGAAGCTTTATTAGGATTAGCATATATGCTATTTTGATCTCAAAACTAGTAATTTAATTAAAATATTCCTTCTTTTAGAGTTTTAATTATAGCCTCATTATTTCGAAGCTGTAATTAGATTTTTAAAATAAGAAAGATGAAGAGTGAGTTAATAGTTTTTAGATTAAAATAGCATTGTAAATTACTTCACTAAATATCAGTTACACTCTATGAGCCTCTTGTCAAAAATTCGTTCCTTGCTCAGCAATACGCAAATTGACTTTATGCGTTTGCATAAAATTAACATAGCTATTTCAAGCGCCTTAGTATTGGCTTCCATAATTTTAGTAATGAGTCGCGGCCTTAATTTTGGCATTGATTTTTCTGGAGGAATCTTAATTGAAGCAAGATTCGAAAATGATGTAAAAATATCAAATTTGCGTCAAACTTTAGCAAACACTATCAAAAATATACAAATTCAAAAGATCAAAAACAATGATGATTTAACATCAGATTTTTTAATCAGAATACCAAGTTCAGATTATGAGCAATCAAAATTAGTGTCAACAATACAAGAAGCTCTTAACAATAATTTTGATAATATAAAATATCGTAAAATTGATTATGTTGGACCGCAAATTGGCGTAGAATTGATAAAAAAAGGCTTCTTATCTTTAAGCTTATCCTTTTTCTTTATAATGATTTATATATGGATAAGATTCGATTGGCAATTTGGCTTGGGAGCTATAATAACTCTATTACACGACGCTATTTTGGTATTGGGATTTTATTCAATCACTCAACTTGAATTTAATACCACATCAATTGCGGCATTATTAACGGTTATAGGTTATTCGGTAAATGATACTGTGGTTATTTTTGATAGAATACGTGAAAATTTGCGTCGATTCAAAAAAGTATCAATATTTGAAATAATAAATTCTAGCATCAATTCCACACTTAGTCGCTCAGTCTTAACTTCTGGCCTCACTCTATTATCATTACTTGCTTTGGTATTTTTTGGCGGAAAAGTTTTGCTAAGCTTTAGCCTGGCCACTCTTTTTGGAGTGTCGATCGGAACCTATTCTTCAATCTACATATCCTCACCATTGCTGTTAAAATATGATCCCAGAAATAAAAATAAGTCAAAAAAAGATGTTTAGTAAAAAACTTTAGTAAGAAACTTATCTTCTTTAAAAGAATAAAAATTTAACTGACACAAGATGACTCGCAAAAAACTTGAATATAAAGAAGCTTTTTCACTAATCGAGCTTTCCATAACAATATTAATTATTGGCCTAATAATTGTTGGGTTGACTAAAGGTTCATCAATGGTAAAAAAAGCTGAAAAAATTTCCTGTCAGTGGCAAAATCAAGGCATCACTTCAAATAACTCTTCTGAAATATCTGTCATAACCAATGGTTTGCAAGTTTGGCTAGATGCTGCTTCTGAGGAATCTTTTAACTCCAATCCTTCTGATGGTGATTTGATACAAATTTGGAACGATCTTTCTGGAAATAATAATAACGCAACTCAAGGAAATTCAGATAAAAGGCCATCATATAAAGCGGGAATAATTAATAATTTGACAGCCCTGCAGTTTGATGGTGACTGGATGAATCTTGGAGATATTTTAGGTCGAAACTCTGATGATGAGTTAACTTTTTTTATAGTTTTTCAGCCAACTGCAGCCAATACTTTTATTATTGCAAAACAAGATAATTTTGTTGATGGCAAGGGTTACGCTATACGATATGAATCTACCCAAGAAGTGTCACTTAGAATTATGGGACATCAGTCAACAAATAAAATTTTGTCCTCAACTACAGACATTATAGAGTTAGGATCTCCTGGTATTGCTACTTTTTCATATGATGGCAGCTTAAGCGAAGTTGGGGTTGGGGGCTTTATTAGTGGCAAAGAGCAGAATATAAATGATAATGATACCCTTACTATGAATCCCTCACCTAACGGTGGCGAGCCTTTATATATTGGCGCAAGAGAAGGTGCTACTTTTGGCCTGTATCAAGGCTTCATTGGTGAAATACTACTTTATGATAGGGAGCTTTCAGCTCTAGAAATTCAAGCTATGCATAATTATCTTCAATCAAAGTGGAATTTGGGCGATGTTGATTCGCTTGACTTAGGTAAAAGTTGCTGATAAACAAAAGTAGATAAACTTTTTGAAACCTATTGATAGCTCTTACCACCCATCAGTTTCTTGACATAGCCACTTAGCAAAAAATTAGGTGATTTGCAGGGGTCTTGTACCAATATCCATCTTTGCATATACTATAGATAACTAACCCCACAAACGCTTCTAATAATTTCTGGATTTAAAGTTTTGATAAACTTACAAACTTTATCTTCCAATTCTAAGGCCCCTGCAAATCACCAACTTTTGGTAATGTCATAGTTATTTTAATTTTTTAAATTCACGTATATCACGATATGCTAAAATTTAAAAAATTAAAATGCCTATAAATTCCTCAAAATTTGGTGATTTGCAGGAGTCTTTTCTGGTAAAGTTTTATAGATTTTATTTTTGATCGTATGATCTTTGATATGTTGCCAAAGCCTCTCTATTGGATTAAGCTCTGGTGAATATGATGGCTGGATAATAATACCAATTCCCACCTTTAGATAGGCTATATATCTTCAATCTTATGAGATAATAAAAATCAAAAAATTAAGCCATGTATATCCTGCCAATTAAAGCCAGTTATTGATTTAACAATTTCCTTATTTTTGCCATAATAAACCATAGCCTCTTCAAGTTTACTTTCTACAGAATCCATTGAATCAAAAACTAAATTGGTAAAGAATTTTTCTCTCATCTGGCTACGCCAGAGATATTTGAGACATTTCAAGAAAGATTTATAGCTATCTTTTAATACAACATTCTCGTATTTGGATAGTTATTTTTGATAATTGGCATTAGATCAAAAAGTCTTGTAGGAAGTTTTGTAAATCAAAGAGATTAGAATTTGATGATTTTAGGCGATTTTTTACATGACTTAACACTCTGGGTAATAAATCAAGGTAGCTTTTTTTATTGTCACGCAAAGCTAAGCGGGCAAATATTCCCAATATTTTTATATTTCTTTGCAATGATAAAATTTCATAATCTCTATACAAAGATAACTTGTTACAACCAGTTTTTGC
>DDCV01000087.1:9249-13495 GCA_002335845.1 Rickettsiales bacterium UBA1997
TATCTACTAACATCAAATTATCAGCGTGATAATCTCGAAGTACAAAGTAATTTGCATCTACGTGTAGCCGATCAAATTGCTCAAACCATAGATGTTTAAATTTTTGCTTTTGCGATAAAGAAGCTTTTTTATTATTAAGCGGCAAATACCAATCAATAAAAAGTGAAACTTCGCGAAACAAAACAGCATTATTATATTTTTCTACCAAATCTATATATTTTGAAGGAATGATTTGATGAAGCTTTATCAGCTCATCTGTCGCCATTTTATAGATTTCAACTTCAGATCTGATGTTTTTTTGGAGAAATTTTGTATAGCTAATATCGCCAAAATCTTGCAATAATAAAAAACCATTTTCTTGGTCGATGGCCAAAATTTCAGGAGCTAAAAAAGAATTTTGTCGCAAAAATTTATCAACCTTAATAAATGGCCTAATATCTTCAAATTCTGGCGGCGCAAACATCAGGATCAGATCTTTATCAGCAAAAGATATGCGATAATATGAGCGAAAAGAGGCGTCACCTGCTATTTTTTTTATTGCAAAATTGCTATAGCCATTTTGCTGTAAAAAACTCTCTGCTAAATTATAGTTTAAATCGATCATATTAATTGATGGCTACTTAATTCAAAAATCAAGATTGGAATAGCCTTCGCAAGGCCTAATATTAGTGAGGCGATCTCGCAAAAGAGGGGCGAATATTTTTTGTGACTTGATTACGCTATACCATTCTTTCATTGCTTGATAATGCGACCAATTAACATCACCAAAATAATCTAGCAAAGAAATTTGTGCTACAGCAGTAAAGTCAGCCAATGATACTAAATCTCCAGCAAGATATTTTCTTGATTCTAGTAGCTTTTCGATATATTCGAAATGGCTTTCTGCATTTTTACAGGCGAATCTTAAAACCTCTGTATCGGGAGCTTTCGACAGCGAGAAGTAGCGATAAAAAAACCTTTCATTAAGTATGAATTTTACCACCTCACGATAAAACTTATCATCGAACCAAGATTGCAACCTTCTTACTTCCGCTCTTTGAATGAGGTCGTCACCAATAAAATTGCGACCTATATTATCTTTTTCTTCTATATATTCTGCTATTACATGACCGCCGCAAATTGCCACATCATTTGCGCTATCTGTTAAAACTGGAGCTCTTGAAGAGGGGCTAATAGCTAAAAATTCTTTTCGTCTTTGCCAAAAATTTTCCAATACCAATTCAAACTCAATATTTTTGGCTGCTAAATGCAGTCTAACTTTGCGTGAAAATGGGCAAACAGGATGGTAATATAAGCTATACATAAATATTACAATTACTATTGAAATTGATTAAATTCATTAGAGAGTTTAATTGCTAAACTCAACTCATAATTTCATTTATAAAATGACTAAAAAAATTGCAATTGTTGATGGCTACGCCTTTGTCTTTCGCGCCTATCATTCACTGCCACCGTTAACTAATCCTCAAGGAGTTCCTGTTGGGGCTGTTTATGGCTTCACCAATATGTTAATTAAGTTAATTGCTGGACTTAATGTAACTCATATTGTTATTGCTTTAGATTCAGGAAGCAAAACTTTTCGCAACGAAATATATAGCGATTATAAAGCAAATCGTCCCGAGTGTCCAGAAGATTTGAAGCCACAATTTCCAATTATTCGCCAAGCAGCTGAGGCTTTGAATATTGTAACTCTAGAAAAAAAAGGCTTTGAAGCAGATGATATTATTGCAACACTAACCAAGCGATATCAAGAAGATGATTGTGAAATTTTGATAGTTTCGTCCGATAAGGATTTGATGCAATTAATTAATGATCGGGTCTTTATGTATGATGCCATGCGCAATCGCTTTATTGGTGAAAAAGAAGTGGAGGAGAAGTTTTTTGTTAAGCCAAATAAAGTTTTAGATGTTTTATCTCTTATTGGCGATGCTTCTGATAATGTTCCTGGCGTTAGAGGAGTGGGCCCAAAAACAGCAGCTGAGATGATCAATCAATTTGGTGATTTAGAAAGTCTTTTAAAAAAATATCAAGAGATAAAGCAAGAACGTAAAAAGAATCTTATCGCTGATGGCATTAAGAATGCCAAATTATCAAAAACACTAATTACTTTAGATGAAGAAGTTAAAATTGATGCAAATTTAGAAGATCTTGAGATCAAATCTTTTGATCCAATAAAGCTTATCGATTTTCTGCAAGAGCATGGATTTCGATCCCTTATAACAAGAATCAAAAAAGAATTTAAAATTGACAATGAGATGATCGCAAAAACATCATCAAATAATGATCATAGCAGCCAAAATGAAGATAAAATAATCAATAAAATCAAACTAGATTCTAAAGAAATATATCAGCAAATAATATCTGAAACAATCGAAAAGGGCTTAGCAACCATTGATTATAGCGCAATAAATCAAAGCTTAGATATTATCACAATTCAACCAATCACGGATAAAAAAACAGCTAACATCTATTATTTTAGATTAAATCAACACCAAGAATTGCAAGATTCAGTCCAAAATCATGATTTATTTAGTCAATCATCAAAAAATGAATCGCAAGATATAAGTAATGAATTCGGCTTAAAAGCTTTAGAGAAAATATTAGATAATGATTCTTGTAAAAAAATATTTTTCAACTTTAAAAACTTCTATCTACTTGCTAGTAAAGCGCCTAATTTATCAAAAATATTATTATCAAATCGAAATATTCCTTTTGAAGATGTCCATCTTATGGATCATTTACTAACCTCATCCACCAAAAATGATCTTCATCAACTTGTTGATCTTAATCTATCCCAAGATATTGAAGAAAATGGTTATGGAAAAGCATTAGATGAGATAAAAAAAGATAAAATACCTGATATATTTGAAGATAAGAGTAAGAAAATAGAGTTTTTAACCTTTAAAAATAATATAGTTACCAATCTTTATCAAATTTTTGCACCGCAAATTTTTAAACAAAAACTCAATCAAGCTTATATTTCATATGAAAAACCGCTTCTTTTTGTACTGGCTAAAATGCAAAATAATGGCGTCAAGATTGACATCGCTAAGATGAAAGACCTCTCTGATCAATTTGAGCAACAAATAAAAAATCTTACAACAGAAATTCATGAAATTGCTGGATGTGAATTTAACATAGCCTCCACTAAGCAACTTTCTGAAGTTTTATTTGATAAAATGGGATTGGAATCGTCAAAAAAATCAAAGAAAACTGGAGCTTTATCAACAAAATCTAGTGTTTTGGAAGAAATGTCATTAGATGGCCATAAAATTGCCGATAAAATTCTTAATTTTCGTAAATTATCTAAGCTAAAAAACACTTACACCGACGCCTTGCCAAAGGAAATAAACTCTAAAACAAATCGTATTCATTCACATTTTTCAACAACCTCAACTATTACTGGCAGACTGAGTTCAAGCAACCCAAATCTACAAAATATTCCAATTCGCAGCCCTGAAGGTAGAAAAATTCGTCAGGCTTTTATTGCTGATAAAGATAATATTTTAATTTCAGCTGATTATTCACAAATAGAGTTAAGAATGGTGGCGCATATGGCGCAAATTAAAAACCTAATACAAGCTTTCAAGGATGATAAAGATATTCACAGAATAACTGCAGGACAGGTTTTTAAGATAAATGAAGAAGATGTAAATGATGATATTCGATCTAAAGCTAAGGCTATAAATTTTGGTATAATTTATGGTATTAGTGGCTTTGGTCTCGCCAAGCAACTCAAAATTTCCAACAAAGAGGCTAGCAGTTACATTAAATCTTATCTAGAGGCTTATCCTGGGATTGACGAATTTATGAAGAATTATATCGAATTCGCCCAAAAAAATGGCTTTGTTAAAACTATATCTGGGCGCAAATGCTTTATTCATGAAATAAACAACAAAAACCCAATGGTTAGAAATGAAGCTGAGAGACTGGCAATTAACGCCCCCATTCAAGGCAGCGCTGCTGATCTTATTAAAAAAGCTATGATTAAACTAGACAATCGCTTTCAAAGAGATCAAATTGCAGCTAAAATCATTATGCAAATTCATGATGAGCTTATTATTGAAACCAGCGCTAAAAACCAAGAGATAGTAGGCAATATTGTAAAAAAAGAAATGGAAGCAGCTTTTATTTTAGATCTACCCCTAAAAATTGACTTAAGCTGTGCTAAAAACTGGAAGTGATAATACTATCTTTAAAATAAGTTATACCAACTCCTCACAAAACGCTCTAGATCTACCTCTAG
>DDCV01000050.1 GCA_002335845.1 Rickettsiales bacterium UBA1997
CCAGCTTTGCTGGATATTGGTTTTAACAAAAATGCCATAATTCCCATGAATATAAAAAAATTAGCTCTACACATTTCTGCTTTTTCCTACCTGTTCTCATTCATGGGAAGCTCTTTTGCTGCAACTCAAGGACTTTTGAGTGATGCTAACTTAGCATCATCTGGCGAAAAAAGATTTATTATATTTGTTAAATCACGCGTTCAAATCACTGGTTTAGATAATTTTGAACATGAAAATTGGGTTATTGGTGATGGCGATATTGTCAATGATGATGATTTATGCATTTATGCA
Source organism: Rickettsiales bacterium UBA1997 (assembly GCA_002335845.1). The sequence continues at coordinate 292 of DDCV01000050.1, forward strand.
AATAGCGCAGTTGGTTATAAGGTTTTAGCTACATCAACAAATTATGGATTTAATCTAAAAACAACAGAAAACCAACATGAATTGCCATATCAGCTAAAATGGAGCGATGGAACTAGCGAAGAATTATTATCATATGCCACCACAAGTCAGCCATTTAGTAACGCCTCAAGAACAAGTGCGAATTGCAATAATGGCACAAATTCAACATTAAAATTAACAATATTAGAAAGTGACTTAGAAGTTGCCCCCAGTATTGAAGAGGCATATACTGATATTGTTACGATTACTATTATGCCATCCTAGCCTAAAAACTTTTGATTAATTATTAACCCGCGCACTAACTAGTTGACTTTTAACCGCAGTATTTTCTTTCTTGAAGATCTTCTTGAAAAACCAAAGTAGCAGTAAGTACTATGGCTTTCAACAAGATCTTCAAGAAAAAAAAATCTTTTTGTTAAAAAGTCAACTAGTTAGTGCGCGGGTTAATATATCAAAATTTTCAGCAATCACTTTCTTCTTTTAAAAGAAGCTTTTAGAAAATATTTTAAATAAGAATATTTAATCAAATATATGCGGAGATAAAAAATGTCATTTTTTTTAAATAATTGTAAAAATTACTGCAAAAACTCATCTCACAACTCCAGATTAAAATATCTTAATATTTGTAAATTAACCCTACTTACAATTGCACTATTTCCCTGCTATTCATATGCGGCAATTGATGGAAAATTGGGAGCGTCTTCATCGGGAGAAGTTGCGATAGATCTTGTTTTAGGCAGTGGAATTAGCATAACTGGCATTGATAATGTGAGCTTTGATAATTGGGGCGGATCTGGATCATTGACAAATATTGATGATGTTTGCGTTTATTCAACAACAACTAAATATCAAATTACGGCCAATGGCACTACTATGGCAAGCGACAGCGATATATTTGCCATTTCTGGCGGAGATGATAATTCAGGAAAGACTCACTTTATTCCCTACATTGCGCTATGGAATGATGTTAATAAGGATTCTGGTGCCAAAGAATTGAAACCAGGCCGGAATCTTAGAGGGCAAAGTGGCGCCAATAGAGAAGATGTTGAATGCAATGGGGTTTCTAATTCTAGAATTATAATAAAATTTAGTAAAAAAGATTTAATTCAAGCTACCTCTGGTGAATATAGTGGAACATTAACCTTAGCGGTTTCCCCTGAATAATAATAATGAATAATGCCACTTTTAGTCAAATTAAAGGTCAAATCAAAGGCCAAGTCAAAGGCCGCTTAAAATATTAACAAAACCTAGATATTTATAAATATTCCCCACCCCTTTTCTCATTTTTTTAAAATGCTGCAAAAAATAATTAAAAATCAATGAATTTTGGATAGTTTTTTATTTCATTTTTGAAACAAGACATTTAATACCAAAAACCACCTTTAAAATAGGTTGATATTTATTAAATTTTAGCTTCATCTTTTTTTTAAAAGCCATAAAGCCTCAACCCTTATGGACATAAGGGCTTTATTTTACGACTTTTAAAATTCAAAAATATTTTGCCAAAGATTTAATTAAAGATGGGCTTTGATACAATACCAACTCTCATCTTGAATTAAACCTTTATGTTTGGCATTTTTAATATAAAGCTGAAGTCACCATCATGACTTATGATCTATAAGCTATCCTTTTAGCAAAGAATTAAGCGCGCTGATTTATAAATTTTTTTACTAAATTAATTAACGATAATTACTTGAGTCATTTATTAAAATTATCCATTTTTGTTATATTTCTTATCTGTGGCAAATCTTTATTTGCAGAGCAGCAAGGTGTTCTTGACGAAAATGAGTCGGAAGGTCAAATAGAGATTGAGTTAAATATTAGTGAGTTAGCACAAATATCAAATCTTGATGATTTTTATTTTGATAATTGGGATAAAAAGAGCGATATGCAAAAATCTGATGATGTTTGTGTTTATTCCAATGGCGCAGGGGGTAGATATAATATTATCGCTCGTGGAACTGGAGCAAATGGAAATTTTGAAGTAACAGACTCGGTAAATAGCGTGCCTTATGAAGTATATTGGAATGATGATATAAACAAGAGAGATGCTGGGAGAAGGTTAAGGCCAAATAGATCTGTAAGAAGGTCAAGAGCAAGCAATGAATATTTTGATTGCAATGGAATAAATAATGCTTCTTTAACTATCAGATTTTTAAAAAGAGATCTTGCGTCAGCATTGACATCTTCATATCATGGCACATTAATAGTTAGCGTTTCTCCAATATAAATATATGAAACAGTCAATTTTTAAATATTTTATAGCGATATCATTCTTTGCCTTGTTTTTTCTTACAGAGGTCTCAACCAAAGAAGATAAGGAATTTTTAACAAAGAAAGAAGCTATTGCTAAAAAGGATAAGGATAAGGATAAGGATAAAGACAAAGATAAGGATGAGGATGAGGATGAGGAAGAAGAGGGAGTTAGAATAACTGAGCTAAATAGCCCTACAGTTGGCAAGTGGAGTGGAGAGCAATCTGACATAGTGTTGATTGATAATATATGTGTTTTTGCCTCTGATGGTCAATATAGAGTTAGAGCTGAAGGTAGTGGAGCTGGTAAGAGCTTTAGAGTGGAGGAAGGTAAGAAAAAAATAGATTATCTAGTCTATTGGAATCCAGAAGCCTATAGAACCTCAGAAAAAATAGAGTTATTTCGCAACAAATCTTCACGAATATTTACTACATCTGAGACCACAAGCAATGATTGTAATGGTGGAAATATTTTAACAGCGCAATTAGAGTTAGCTTTTCCACTAGAAAAACTGATGAAATCTGTTCCTGGCAGCTATTTTGGCACTTTAACAATAACCATAGAATCAATTTAGATAATGAAAAAGCATATTACTAATATAGTTTTGTCCATCTTTTTTATGCTACTAGCATTGCAAACGGCAAAAGCTTCTAAGATATCTTTGGGGTCGGTTGTTATTGATTTTAAAGATTCTAAAACAAAATTTATAGATGTTCCAGTTTATAATACTAATGAAGATGGGTCGAAGGCTTTTGTTAAAACTTCTGTTTTTGAAGTTATTGACGCGGGAACTGATAAGGAAAAAAGGATAAAAGTTGGAAAAAATAAAAAACAATCCTTGATTGTATCACCTCAAAAAATGGTGATTCCATTTAAGGGTCAAAAAAATATTCGCTTTGTTTCTTTATACACCAATCTTGAAAAGGATAAGATATTTCGAGTTAAGGTTGAGCCTATTATTGGCAAAGCAACTAGTAAAGCCAAACAAGCTGTAAAAGTTTTGGTGGCTTATGAAACCTTAGTTATAATTCGTCCTCAAGAGCCTAAACCATTACTTGACGCCAAGCGAAATGGTAAAAAAATATTTTTTCAAAATAATGGTAATACCAACATATTAATTAGAGGCGCAACTCACTGCCCTTCCTCATCGGCTGATCCAGAAAAATGCAAGGAAATACCTGGTGTTAGACTTTATGCAGGGGGCAGTCAGGAAATGACCCTGCCCTTTGATTCTAAGGTAGATTTTACTATTAATATTAATGGAAAAAATGAAGTTAGAACATATTAACCAATGTACTAACTAGCTCATAAAAACTGAATGATTTGCAGAGCTCTTATATTTGTTATTTTACCAAAATTTCAAAAATACCTCGCTAGAATATGGCCAAATTCTATGCTAAATTAATAAAAAATATAGATATTGCCACAAGATGAGATACATCTTCTTATTAACATTTTTAGTGGCTAATATTTCGTCCTTTTCTAATCAAATTTTTGCGGCTGATGAGTCAAATATCATAAATCACCAAGAGATTAGCGAAGTTGATCGGCTTAGCTCGTCTTTTTTAAAAAATAGCAAAAATTTTCAAAAACCTAACTCAGTTAAAAAGCAAAATATTGAACCTACTTTTGAAGATGATAATTATTACCTTACTGATGCGCTAGATAAAAAAAGTGAGGATAATAATTTGGAAAATGATGTTGATGATCTATTAAAAAATCTTAGCCAAGAATTAGAATTTAAATTTGATGATGATAAATCAAAAGATGATAAAATCTATCCGACACAAAAAAAAGAGCCTTCAAATCAAGATGATAAAGACGAAGAAGATAAAGAAAATAATGTCAGCAAGCCAGATATTTCTGAGATAAAAGAAGAGAAATTAAGTGATGAAATAAAGCTAGAAAAATCAGAGCCAATAAAAAAAGAAACTATACCAAAATATGAAGAAGCCTCTTCTGGCATAGCTATTGATGATTCGGTGCCTGAGGGATTTGATGATCTTGATGAATCAATGGATCTTTTAGTTAATGTATTTTTTAGCGGTATTAAGGTTGGCGATTATTTTGCCACAATCTCTGCTGACACTATAAAATTAAGCAATTCTAAAGAAATTGTTAGTAAGATTGAAGGTATTAAGGATGTTGATATAGTTGCGCAAGCTCTTGATAGAGAAATTCCAAGCAATGTAAATATGAGCTGCTTTGAGCAAGAGGAAAGAAAATCTGATTGCAATAATGTTGAAACCAAAACTGCAGCAATCGTTTATAGCCCAAGCAAATATCGCGTTGATATCATTATAAATCCAGAATTAATTGAAAAATTAGATCCAAATAAACATAGCTATATTGTCTCAAGTCAAAAAGGTATCTCAACATTAAGTAATTTTAATACTGTTTTTACTACCAATAACACAGCTGATGCAGAAAGAAACTATAGTATTAATGCCAATAATTTTCTTTCTTATAAAAGTACAAATATTCAATCAAGCTATAATTACTCTCGTGATTCGCTACTTAACATAAATTCCTTAACCTCAAAATCTTACTATAAAGATAGCGAATTTTCTTTGGGATTTGATTCAATGCAAAATCTACAAACTATTTCAGGAGCCTCTTTCTTTGGCGCCAGTGTCAGAAGATTTTTTGAGACCAGAAAAAATAAGGGTATGATTTATAGTAAAAAAATTGAGATTTTTCTACCCTATCAAAGTGAGGTCAAGATATATAAAGATGATAAATTATATGACCAAAAATACTATAATTCCGGACACCAAATTATTGACACCTCTTCTCTTCCAAATGGATCATATGATATAAAAATAGTCATTATAGATGGTCGTGGAACAAAAGAAGAGGAGCATTTTTTTACTAAAACCTCTAGAATGCCAGTTTATGGTGAGCCATTTTATTATGCTGATATTGGTGTAATGGAAAAAGCTGTGCAAGATGACAATCAAAGGATTCCCGAAATGTCTTCCATTGCAATTGGAAGAATTGGCGGGGGCTATAGAATAACTGATTATGTTGGTATATTGGGAAATATAGTTGCCAACAAATTTGAAAGCGCCAGCGAAGCTATAATAGAATTTGAATCACCAAAATATATAATTTCTAATAGATATCTTATAACTACGCAAAGAGATTACTCTGTAGAGCTAGATGGTAATAGTAGCTTTCTTGATGAGAAGCTTAATGCTAATTTTAATATAAAAAAAACCATTCAAGGCAATGATGATTTAGACCTCAGCAATGAAGATGCTTCTTATAATAATGTCTCGTCAAACTCATCAACAATATCATTAGGAGGAAATTACATTTTACCTAAAAATTATGGAAATATAAGGATTAACGCCACAAGAAGCGGTAAAGAAAAAGGCAAATATGTTTATAGATACGGACCATCTTATGACAGGTTAATTCTAAATAAGGGCGATTTTAGAGTTAATATGAACATCAATATAAATAAATCACAAGCAGAGACAACATATTATGTCTCCTTTAGAGCTACTGTCAATAAGGATGGATGGTCTTTATCAAATGATACTAGCAAGCAATTTAATAATATAAAAGGCAATCCGCCTAGCGATGGTACTGGCAAACATCCATTTAACAATAATATCAGCGTTTCTTGGAGTGACAAAGATTTGCTGCAAGACACCCTGCTCATATCAGCGCAACATAGCTATGATGGCTTTGAGCAAAATGAAGGTATATCTTTTGATTATGCTAGCAAATATGGTAAGTTAAGATGGGATATTAGGCATGATGATGAAAAAACCAATCATAATGCTAATTATAGATTCTCTGTGGCATCTAATAATTTCGATGTGGCTTTTGGCGGATCAGATACCAGAGATGCTGGTGTTATTGCTAAAGTTAAGGGCGCAAAAGATGGTAAGGCAAAATTTACGGTTGGTGGCAGCTCAAACAAGAGTGCAATCGGCATTGGATCTAAAATACTTATTCCTAAATCTGCTTTCACAGAGTCAAATATTACACTTACTCCAATCGGAGAAACCCTTGTTACCCTTGATCGATCTTCTCATCAGGCCACCCTATTTCCTGGTAATGTTATGACTATTGAATGGTATGCCAGAGAATCTGTTATTGTTATGGGTCGTTTATTACTAAAGGATGGCTCCGGGGTCGAGGCCTTGATAAAAAGCACGCTTGAAGAATCTTTTACAGATGAAGATGGCAGCTTCCAGCTATATTCATATACTGATGATGTCATTGAAGCTGAAATGATGGATGGCACAATTTGCAACGCCGCAATACCGCCAATAAATGATAGCACCGCAGGTATAGCACAAGTTGGCGACATAGTGTGTGAAGCTGTAGAAGATATTGACTCTATAAAAAAAGACCCTATGAAGAATTTTCCAGAAGAAAAACCTTCTGAAGAAGAAAAA
>DDCV01000042.1 GCA_002335845.1 Rickettsiales bacterium UBA1997
TATTTTAGATTAACAATGCCAAATAAAGGAGCATGTCCAGCGCCATCTTTTTTATTTAAAATTTCCCGAGGCGAAGATTCTACAATTGCACCAATGGCATCAGTAAAGTCAAATTCAACTGCATTAAACAGATTTCTAATTTTAATATTAGATATTATTCGCTGCAATTCTGGAGTTGTTTTTGTTACAAAAAATTTCTCTGCATCTTTTATATTTTTCTTAATACCAGAATGCAATGCAATATTTAATAAGATTTGCCCGCGCATCATTTGAAATGATGGCTTCATCAGTATAATTACTTTGACAAATTTCTATAATCACTTGCGACTTTGCTATATCAACCATATCGTCTATTCTTGATATTAGCATTGAAAAAGGCTTATTTTCTTCATCTATTTCTAATTTCGTCGGTTGTATGATCTGTCCTTCTTGATTTCTTTCTTCGGGAATTGATTGATATTTTAGGCCTTTTGCATAACCCGCCTTATCCAAAATTGATAAAAAATGAATAGGATCATGATCTGTAAAATTTTCTCCAAGAAGTCTTAAAATATTTATACCTACTTCCCTTTCATTTTGATTATCGCTTTTTATTAGCTGGGATATTTTTTCTATAGATTGAGGGTTAGTTATATCCTCTTCATCTGTAAATAGCTCGCAGAAATAATCACGATTTTTTGATGTTGTCGAGGAAATTTTATGTGCTATTTTCTGTTGTAGTTTCTCTCTTAAATCATCGCGCTCGCGCCATTGAAAAAATGTTTTACTCTCATCATTTTCTTTGAAAAAAATACTAAATTCAATTTCATCATTGGCGTCAAATACGCCATTTGCTTTTAATATTTCAACTAGCTTTGGATATGTTTTTGGGTCATTTGCATCACTGGGAGCAAAATCTTGAGCAGTTCTTGATGGATTACTGGAATCAAATTTCTTTCTATAATCCAAGCTATATAGTTTAGGATAATTTTGTGGGTTCTTTGGATCGTGATCTTTAAAAGATTCAACTAATCCTAAAATCGGTTCTAATAAATTATTTTGCAGATCTTTGTCGTAGTTTTTTACAATTTTCCAAGCTTGATTTCGAGTTATTTCAGCAATTGGCGACATATAAAGATTGTCATATTTTTCTATTAAAGACCCTTTAACTCCAAGCAGATAATTAATAAAAGGCATGACATGCGGAGAGTTCACTACGCGAAAATTAGGATTATTTATTATATCAAGAGCGTATTTATTGACGGTTTCTGTATGCGCTTTTTCTTCCATTCTAGAGCTTTGTAAGGAAATTAGTACGTTTGTTAGTCTAGAAAAAGTACCGCTGAAGCAGTCATATTCATCTGCAGAAAGAGGGGGGAAGTTACTTATATGGCTTACAAAATCATTGGTATCTTGTTCTTTTGATAGCAGAGCAAAATAATCCATTAATTTTCTCATAAAATTTGGTAGCGATTGAAATGCATTGCTCTGATTAATATGATGACTTATATTTTGGTACAAAAGACCATTTTCCTTTATTGAGACTGTCGCAAAATTAACCTAATAAACTGTAAAAAATATCTTAAAAGAATCTAAAAACTTCTTGCCATTAAACCTAATTTATTTAAAATAATAACCAGTTTAAGCCTTTATTTATCTACTTCTAATAAGGCTTCATAGAAAGTTATTTTATCAAATTTGGTAATTGAAAAAATGCAAACAGAAATCGTAAATCTTAACGATCTGGTAAAAAAAGATCATCCTTACCGCAAACTACTTTCAATCATCGACTTTGCCTCACTTGCAAAAAATATTGCTAACATCAAAAACAACCAAGTGGTTGGTAGAGCTGGATACAGCGTTGATGCTTGCCTTAAAATGTTGGTTCTACAATTTATGGAAGATTTATCTGACCGCGAATTAGAAAGATTCATTGCAGAAAATACTGCAGCCAAATTATTCTGTGATTTTTCTTTAATCAGCAAGACACCAGATCACAGCCTGTTTAGTCGCCTCCGACAAAGTATCGGCACCAATGCTTTAGCCTCAATCTTCAATTCTGTTCGTGAGCAGTTGAAACAAAAAGGCTTGGTTAGAGAAATTTTCACCTTTGTTGATTCAAGCCAGCTGATCAGCAAGATTCATCTTTGGAATGAAAGGGATAAAGCGATTGCTGAAGGTTTGGAGAAGTTTAACAATTGCGTTATCGAAGAAAATAAAAGTAAAAATATCAACAACAGTAAAAGAATAAAAATCACTGACGAACAAGCCCGCTTCGGGTGCAAAGGCAAGAATAAGCATTGGTATGGTTATAAAAGACATGTTTCTGTTGATATGCAATCAGGATTAATCAACAAAGTCGCAGTCACGCCAGCAAATGTGTCTGATGCCAAAGCCGTAAAGCATATTTTGCCAAAACAAGGTGCAATATTCGGCGATAAAGGCTATTGCACCAAGGATTCAGCCACTCAAATGAAAATCAGAAATCTTCATAATTGCACTATCAAAACCAATAATATGAAAGATAAAAATTTTGATAAAGACAAATGGATTTCAAAAGCAAGATCACCATATGAACGAGTGTTTAGCAAGGTTAGAAACAGAAGTAGATATCGCGGAATTGCCAAAAACCAGTTCCAAGTTTTTATGGAAAGTTTAGCGTTTAATTTCAAAAGATTGATCAAACTTGAAGATGAAAAACTGAATTTTGTGACATAAACAGGCAAAGACAAGAAGGTTTTGCATCTCAAAGCAGAAATTTAGCCAAAATTTCCAAAAATATATGTCTTAAAAGATCGAAAAATAGGTCAAAAAATTAGAAAAATATCGGGAATAAAATCTTAAATTTTAATTTTATTTGGAATTGGGGCCTGTCGCAAATCAAATT
>DDCV01000121.1 GCA_002335845.1 Rickettsiales bacterium UBA1997
ACACGGGGTTTTGGACACTCCCGATTTCTACAGCCGAAAAATGGATTTGTTGCAGATTACCCCAACTATGCACACCCTGATACAAAGTCATATTTTTCAATCATTTTTGCCTTAAAATACTTTGAATTATACGGAGATGTAGTTATACCAAAATCCATCTTTAATACTGCATTTAACCTTCTTATTTTTGGTCCAAAATTTAAGCAATAAATCTTATATATCAATATACACGGCGATTTATTGCTTAAATTTTATCCTCAAAACTAATTTGATTAAATGCAGTATTAAAGATGGATTTTGGTATTATTTGGCGACCTTGTTAGCTTTATAATTTGTTAAATTTTGGTCCTCAGGAAACTTTTTATTTATAACATCGCTTTGATAGCATTTTACTGCATTATGTAATCTTTGAGCAAAATTATCATAATTTTTGACAAATTTTGGCTTAAATTCTTCGTTTAACCCAATCAAATCATCGGTTACCAAAATTTGTCCATCACAATTTCGTGAAGCACCTATGCCAATTGTCGGAATATTTATCGATTCCGTTATCTTGTCAGCTAGATCTGATGGAACCGCCTCAATTACAAGGGCAAATGCACCATAATCTGCTATTTTCTTAGAGATTTCTAATATCTTATTTGCCGATTCTTGATCCATGCCCTGATATTTATAGCCACCAATTTTTCTAACATGTTGCGGCAACAACCCAACATGGCCAATAACAGGAATTTGCTCCTGGCAGAGATATTTTAGAATTGGCAAAATATCTTCATTAACTTCAATTTTAATAGCGTCGCATTTTGTTTGAGATAAAACTTCTCTTGCGCTAATTAGCGCCTGTTCACCAGATTTCTCATAAGTTCCATGAGGTAAGTCAACTACCACTAAAGATTTGTGACTGGCCTTTTTAACGCATTTGCCGTGATTAATCATCATTTCCAAAGTAACATCGATGGTATCTTTCATGCCATACACCGTCATCCCCAGAGAATCTCCTACTAAAATTAAGTCACAATATTGATCAATAATTTTGGCAACTGAGTAGCTATAAGCCGTTAAACAGCATATTTTTTGTTTATTTTTTTTATCAAGAAGATCGGATATTTTAGGATTATTTTTATGCATTACTGAAGACTAATTAGCGTTATTTTGAAGATTATGCCAATATCAAAGATAATTAATTTTGATAATTGATATTAGAGCCACTACCTTCATTTTGGTTATTAAAATCTTTACTAAAATCTATTGATTCTTGCGCATTATTTACCCCCTCTTCTTTGACTATCTTTTTGCTATATAATGTCGGCAAGCCAAGATATTGCCTAACTTGGTCAAGATTAGTTATCTGAGTTAACTGACCGTCTTTATAGGAAATATTAGAAGAAATATTGATGGGTATTTGTTTTTTACGAGTACCGGTTAAAAAAAGCGTATTAAAATTCCCTTTTGCCAATTTATTCTTGATATTAAGCGAGCCGCTTAAAATGCTATTTAATGCTGGCGCCTTAATATCAGCCCTAAAGCTAGCTCGTTGATTATCAATAATATTTATCGTACCTGTTACTTGGTCAAAAACTGTTTTAGAGTTGTTATCAAAAATTATAGCTTCAGGATTTCCTATTCTTTTACCTTGAATACTGGCGACAAATAATTCTTTTATTAAGTTACTCAAGCCATATTTATATATCTGAACTGATTTAGCATTAAAAGCTATTTTAGATGATAGATTTCTAAAAAAATCTTCTTTTTTAGCAGCTGATGATGAAAATCCAGCGCTAATATTGCCTCTGGCTTCAATATTATTAATATTGGCTATTTTGTTTAAAATTTTTCCAATATCTATATCGGTCGCAGTTAAGGAGCCGCTTAAAACCTTAAGATTGCCTAATCTTACTAAGCCTTTATATTCAAGGCTTCCACCCAAAAGATCACTTGTAACCTCAGAATTTTTTAACGAGCCATCACTTAATTCGCCATAGATTTTAGCTTCATCCATCTCAAATCCATCTATTGTAACTTTTTTTAAATATAAATTTATAATGCCATCAAAGCCCTTTAAAGAGGGTAGGGCTAATATTTGATCAAAAAAATCTCGGTGCTCTAAATTGTTATTTGTCTTAAAGCTGCTATTAAGCTCAATATTATTATCTTGTGAATCATAGCTAAATTTATCGGCAAAGACACGAGCGTTAAATTTTGGAGTGTTACCGCTAACATCTAAAATAAGATTGGCTTCAAGATTAGTTTTATCAGATACAAGCTTCATGTCAGAAATTTCAAAATAGCCTCGACCTATCTTAACTCTAAGAGACTGATCTCTAAAAGTTTCACCTTTATAAACCAAGCTATCAAATCTTAGCTTTATGTCATTGCGTGATATCATGCTATTAAGCCACAATATCTTTTTTAAAAAGGATCCAGGAGAAAGATAAATATTTTGTCCAGATGTCAAAAAAAACTCATCAACATTAAAATGAGTTCCGTAAAGATCGAGAATCACATCATTTGATTTTGATCTATTGCTAACAATTTTTATATTACCTAAAAATTCATTACTATTATTATTTAGATTTAGGTATATATTGTTAAAGATAGTGTTGCTTGGAAGTAATAATATATCAGAATATATAGAATATTTCTTAAGATTATCCATTTTTAGATTCTGGGATTCTATATTAAACCAACGTAATATATCTTGCAAATTATCACCCTTGGCATCAATTTTTCCAACAAATTTAGGGCTTTTACTGTTATTATCAAAAGCGCCACTTACTCGAAACATACCACCACCGGGGGTTTCAAATATAAGTGGTAAAATCATTACTTTTCCGCCTTTGGAGATAGTAATATAGATGTCACTATTTTTAATTTCTCCATCAAGATATTTTACATTATCTATTTTAATTTCAGCGGTTAGATCGATATATTTTATATTTTTAGAGATGCTCTGTATGTCTAGCTTTTCATTTTCTATAATTTCTTTTTGCTTAGATCCTAATAAGGGTTGATCAGCATCGTCATATACACTTTTATTGTCGATAATAATTAGCTCCGACTCCTCTCCTGCCTCTGGTATTTCTTTTTTATTTATCAGACTATCTTTGCTTAATTCTTGAGTCTTACGAGTTATTTCTTGCTCTTGTTTTTGATCGGGAAAATATTTTATATAGCTTTGTATCTTCTCTAAGCTAAGTGGCTCACCCGACCATAGGCTATCAAGATCGAGGTGTTTTAGATTTAGGGCGATATCAATAATTGGAATTTGTTGACTTAAACTAATATTTGCCACCCCTTCGCCATTAATTATTGATGAATTGATTAATATATTATCTATAGTCAACTCCTTGGATACATTGTTGATATCAGCACTAATCTTTATATCTTTGGAATTATAGTTTAGCTTATTAAAAATTAGATCATAATTATTGACATAGCTGCCATAAAAGGATTTAAGTTCGGAAATATCAGCGATCAGATTGCCGCTGAATTGGCTTTTAGCAATATTGTTATTTTTATTAAATCTCCCATCCATCCTCGCTACAATTATTGGAGATAGAATTTCTATATATGATTTTTTTGATCCAAAATTTATTAATGCTTTGATCTTACTCTTGAACTTGTTGCTATTAAAATCGATTTCGGTTTTTAATTTGCTATAATCTAAATCTATATAACCATTTATTGCTTCCATCTTTTTTTTTCTTAACATATTATCATATCTAATAAACTTGCCATTAGATATTTTAATCTTGGGAATATTTAGGATGTTAAATTGATCAGATGAAATTCTTTCTATATTAAAAATTCTACCACTAATTCCTTGCCCCATATCACTATTTTTAATATCTTGCAATGGAATTTTATCCTCTGTGATAGCTTTAAGGAAATAGCTATCCTCGTTTTTTTGCCAAATATCACTTTGATAAGATTCAAGAATCGCGTCATTAAAGGTTAGGTTGGAGGTAAAGCTATCAGAAGAAATGCCAAAAAGAGGGATTTGTGAAATTATTGATTTTGCATAAAAATTAAAGTAACCTATTGTTTCACCAGCTTCATTTTTTTTAGAAAAATTACGCATAACCACATTGTTGGCAATAATAACGGGATAGGGTATAAATTTTATTTCTAGCTCACCATTAATAGAAAAATTACTTTTGCTAATCTCGCTAATTTTTTGCTCTATCTTAAATTTTAAAGCTGAGTTATTCAGGGTCATTGGTATAAAGATGGCCAATCCAACCAACAAAGATATAGCTAGTACAACAATCTTAAAGCTTCGAGATTTAGCCAAATTATTAAGATGAATAATAGCAATAGTTAGTAAATTAAAAAACCTAATGCTATAGCCAGTTACGAATCTTGTTTTTTGTAAGATCTTTTCAAGAGACATTATTTCTTTTCAATTAATAAAAATCTTTCGACTATTTTAGGGGTGGTAATTTTGTAATATTTGGACTCGCTAAGAAAGCTGAGCGCCAATGATAGTAACAAAAATAAAAATATAAGTAAAGAGATGCTAAATTTAACTGCCCTATTGTTATTTTGCCTAAATTTACTAGTTTCAAAATTTATGATGTTTTTTGAATTTTTATTTACCTCTTCTAACATTTAATTCTTAATTAATTCACATAGCTTTTGACTCGCTGCAATATTTGATAGCTCAAAGATATTTTTAGATAGGCTATGGAGCTTTTTTTTATCAGTAACTAATTGTGATATCACCCTACTTACATTGCTAATATTAAAATCCTTCTCTTCAATTACTAAAGCAGCATTGTTTTTTTGAAAAAATGTGGCATTTTTTAATTGGTGATCATCCGCCGATTGAGCAAAAGGCACTAATATCATCGGCTTTTTAGCAGCGCTAACTTCAAAAATAGTTGATGACCCAGATCTTGCAATTACTAAATGAGATACCGCAATTAAGCTAGCCATATCATGAAAAAAATGATCTATTGTTACGCTTATATTGTATGATTTATAGCTTTTAAATGTTTTTTTAGCTAAATCTTTGCGACATTGTTGAAATATAAATAGATTCTCTTTTATATCTTTGCTTAAATTAAAAAAAGACTTAGGTAAAATATCGCTAAATATTTTTGCACCACCAGATCCGCCAATAACCGTTATAATAAAAGGCTCTTTTTTAATATTTCTTAAATTAGAAAAATCTGAGTGTAACAGCACTTTATATCCCAAGCGATTCTTAATATTTGGCATCAAATCATCGATAGGAAGCTTGTAATCTTCTTTGCTAAGCTTTGCGATGTCTTTTCTGACAGGGTTTCCTGTGATAACGATTTTATGCTGATATTTTTTATCCAATCCAGTTGTTGTAGAAAAGCTAAGTGCTATTTTATAAGCATATTTGGCAAAAATTCTATTGACCTTTCCCAAATGAGCATTTTGCTCATGAAGAATAAGCTTTTTTCTTGCGATTACACTGGCAAGTGCTACTGGAAATGTTGCATACCCTCCGAAGCAAAAAACATATTTTGGTCTTTTTAAAAATATTAATAATAATGATTTGATAGTGCCAAAGCCAATTTTTATTGAAAAAGACAAAAGATCAAAGATAGTTTTCCCAACTTTAGAAGATTGTATTTTGTAACAATTAAATATTTTTTTATCACTAAAAAAGGCGAGGCATTTTTTATCACCTAAAACAGTGACCTCATATCTATTTTTTATAAATTCCTCAGCAGTTGCTTTGGCTGGCATAATATGCCCCCCGGTACCACCGCTGGCAATGAAGATAAGCATCAAAATTTCTTATATTTATACTATTTCTTGGTTCTTGACAAATTATCTGAATGTAATCTAGCTTTAGATTTTGGTTAAGATTTTCAATAATCAATTTAATTTACAGAAAAATTGCGGATCGTTGATTATTGAAAATCTTAGCAACTTATCAAATCTAAGATCTAAATAGATATTATATAAATGACTAAACATTTTATCGACATAAATCAGCTGAAAAAAGACGATATCAATAATATTCTTGATCTATCAATTTCACTCAAAAAGCAAGATAAAAATAGCAATAAAGCACTTTTGGGCAAGAATATTGCTATTATTTTTGAAAAAAGTTCAACACGAACTAGGGTTTCTTTTGAGGTTGGTGTAAACCAGTTAGGAGGAAGTGCCATAGTGATGAATGCTAATGATATGCAAATTAGCAAGGGTGAGTCAATATATGATACCGCTAAAGTATTGTCGCGCTATGTCGATGCTATAGTTATTCGCGCCAACTCGCACCAAGCAATATTGGATTTGGCTAAATACTCTACCGTTCCCGTGGTAAATGCTTTATCTGATTTTTCGCATCCATGCCAAATAATGGCTAGCATACTAACCCTAAAAGAGCGCTTTGGTGATTTAAGTAACAAAAAAGTGGTTTGGCTCGGTGAGCAAAATAACGTATTGAACTCATATATTCAAGTAGCCAAGTTTTTTAATTTTGAACTGATAATTTCCTCTCCTAAAGAAATGAATAGCTCAATTTCTGAAATTAAGTTAGCGCAACAATTAGGGGCAAAAATTAGCCTAATTACTGATCCGCAAGAAGCAGCTAAAAATGCCGATGTTTTAATAGCTGATACTTGGTTTTCAATGGGAGATGAATCGCAAAGAGACAACAATCTTAGACAGCAAAAAATTAATTTATTAGCACCTTATCAAGTTAATAAAGAGTTGATGTCGATAGCTAAAGACGAGGCAATTTTTAGCCACTGTCTTCCAGCTTATCGTGGTTTTGAAGTGACGGCTGATATTATTGATTCTGAGCGTTCAGTAGTTTTTGATGAGGCTGAAAATAGACTACATACTCAAAAAGCTATATTGGCGTGGCTTTTTTCTTAAAAATTATAAATTTTAATAGAAAAATTAATGTATAAAAAGGGTGTTATATTGTAAAATTTATCTATTGACAATATCTAATATAAATTTATAACAAATCATCCCTTATATCTTATAATATATTAAATAGATTTTAGACTTAACAAAAGATGAATAAAACTTATACATGTAAACCAAGCGAAGTCACGAGACAGTGGTGGTTAATTGATGCTCAAGATCTAGTTTTAGGCAGGGTATCTTCAATAATAGCTAATATTTTGCGAGGAAAGCACAAACCCTCATTTACACCAAATTTAGATTGCGGTGACCACGTTGTTGTAATAAATGCTGAGAAAATTGCCCTAACTGGCAAGAAATATTCTAATAAAAAATACTATTGGCACACTGGTTATCCTGGCGGCATCAAAGATCGCACAGCTAAGCAAATAATGGAAGGAAAGTTTCCAGAAAGAATTATAGAATCTGCAGTTTCAAGGATGATTTCACGTGGTCCGCTACAAAGAGATATTATGACTAAGCTTCATATCTATAAGGGTAGCGAACATAAGCATCAAGGACAAACTCCAAAATTGCTTGAAATAGCAAAGATGAATAGAAAAAACTTAAAAACAAACTAATAACATGCCTCAGATAAAAGAACAATCAGAAGAAAAGTTAGATATTTCAACAAGTAAAGTTGACGATCAGCCAAAAATAGATTCTTTAGGCAGATCTTATGCAACTGGTAAAAGAAAAAACGCTATTGCTCGAGTTTGGATAAAAAAAGGTAGCGGTAAAATAACTGTAAATGGTAGAGACGCCAAAACTTACTTCGGCAGAGAGATTCTTTATAATATTTCAAAAGAGCCCTTTATAGCTGTAAAATCTGAAAATAAATTCGATGTTGTTGCCACTCTTTGTGGCGGTGGTCTTGGTGGTCAAGCTGGTGCCTTATCTCATGGAATTAGCAAGGCTCTATCAATATTTGATCCTGAAAATAGACTTGCCCTTAGAACCCAAGGGTTCCTGACTAGAGATTCTAGGGTTGTTGAAAGGAAAAAATATGGCCTTAAGAAGGCTCGTAAAGGACAAACATACCGTAAGCGTTAATATTTTAGGATTTTTAGCTCTATTTGGTATCATTTCTTAGATGATTACCTTATCCAGAAATATATATTTATCTATATAGATATATAGTGATCCCAATTTTCTCGACGCATTTTGTCTGTAGTTATTATAGCAATTTAATCAAAATATTTTTAAGAAAAAATCTAGTAGATAAGCTTTTTACCAAAAAGATGAAGGCTGAATTACTGGTTTTTAGACTAAAGTGGTATAATTAATAATATGATTAATTAATTTTAATAATTAGCATTATGTCACTATTTCCTCAAAAAATATATCTTGCCTGCGACCATGCTGGCTATGAACTCAAAGAATATTTGAGACAATATCTTTCTACCAAATATGAATCTGTTAATATCCAATTAATTGATCTAGGTTGCAACTCATCAAGTAAATCAGTCGACTATCCAGACTTTGCAAAGGATCTATGTCAAAAAATTGATGTGAGTAATAATCAAGAGCTAGGAATCTTGATATGTGGCAGCGGTATTGGCATGTCTATTTGTGCTAATAAATTTAAAAATATTCGCGCTGCTTTGTGCTTTAATGAAGAGCTATCTTTTTTGTCAAGATCTCATAATAACGCCAATATACTATGTCTTGCCGCTAGATTTATTGATAATGATACCGCTTTAAAAACTCTTCAAACATTTCTTGATACAAGGTTTGAGGAGGGGCGTCATAAAATTAGGGTGAATAAAATCGAGACTGAATAGAATAATAAAGCTTTAATCCTCAATGCCAGCTATAATACAACCCCTCATCTTTAGATTCTTCAAAATATCTATCACTATTTTCAGTTATAATTTACTAACTCGCGCACTAACTAGTTGACCTTTTAACAAAAAGATTTTTTTTTCTTGAAGATCTTGTTGAAAGCCGCAGTACTTACTGCTACTTTGCTTTTCAACAAGAGCTTCGAGAAAGAAAATACTGCAGTTAAAAGTTAACTAATTAGTGCACGGGTTAACACTACTGATATTCTTCCATCTTTTACCGCTAATCTTCTTATAGTCAGCGCTATTAATCCCTAAGAATAATCTTGCCAAATAATATTTTTACCAAAAATGTGGTAAAAATATTATTATTTAATTAGCTTAGCTTCTTTGAAGTATCTTAAAGCGCCAGGGTGAATCGGGGCTGAATTTCCTGCCTTAACCATATTGCCCTTTTCAAGAGTAGAAAATACTGGATGCAAAGTTTTGAAATTGTCAAAATTATCAAATGTTGATTTTATTATATTGTAAACAATTTCCTCATCTACTTTGTTAGAAGTAACTAAGCTTGCCATAACTCCAAAAGTGTTTATATCCTCATTGTTATTAGCATACATTGCACCTGGGATCACGGCTTGAACATAGAAAGGGTTTACCTTAATTAGCTTGCTAATAGTTTTATCATCTATGCTTATAATTTTTACTTTGCAGGCTTGCGTTGCTTCTTGCAGAACTCCGTTAGGGTTACCAGCAGCATAAACCATGACATCAATCTTGCCTTCGCATAAAGCTTTTGGCTGCTCAGAAGGTTGTAAATAAGTTACGCTTTCAAAGCTATCCTGAGTCCAGCCCTTGACATCCATTAGAACTTTCATCGTAGCGTACATGCCTGACCCCAAAGGTCCAAAATTGACATTCTTCTTTAAGATATCATCCAGGTTTTTGATTTGAGAATCGGCTTTTACTGCAATTGTAAATGTTTCAGTATAAAGAGAAAAAACTGATCTAAGCTCCTCAAAAGGTCTTTGATCAGAAAAGAATTTAGCACCATTATATGCTTGATACTGCCAGTCAGATTGTACGATGCCAAAATCTATAGCGTTATTCCGAATTGCATTGAGGTTCGAAACGGAGCCACCAGTTGATTCTACTGAGCATCTGATGCCATGTTCTTTGCGTCCACGGTTAAGTAAGCGACATATTGCTCCACCTGCAGGGTAATAAACTCCAGTAATTGCACCTGTGCCAATTGAAATATATTTAGTGGCACTATATGCCGAAAGAGGCATTAATAAAGTCAATATTATTGCAATAACAGAGCTTCTTTTCATAAAATTTGAGTTAAGTTAACAATATAATTGTCTGTTATAATTGTTATTTTTTTTAAAAGTCAAAAATTTATTAACTATTATCAAATAATTAATATAACCACTAAAGCATTGTCAAATTTATTATTAAACTAAATTTTTATAATGAATTAGTTTAGACAAGCTCCAAAAGGTTTGCTATCTTTATTAAAAGTGATTTATGGAATATTATGAAGCTTTTTAATTGAAATTGTTTTTTTAGATTTGAGTATTTTGGGCCACTTTTTTAACTGGACTTAGCGATAAGGAGTCGAAGGCTTTAGGGCTGGTAGATGGTTCATTTCTAAGTGATGCTGCTTCAGATTCACCGATTTCCATGACTCGCCCCTCTTCTGGTAAACTACGAACAAGATGTGAAGTAAGGCAGTATCGCGCTCCTGCCTCGCCGGTATTTACGATCTTTCGATCTTTAGATAATGCTTTTTCAAGATCAACTTTTATGAAGCTTGGAGTTTCATCAGTTTTGATTTGCTCATCATATACAAGAGATGAACTCATGTGAGATTCTCCGTGCTGTGTTATTTTTGCTCCAGCACTAGATGATTCTTTTGCTACCACACCAGAGTGTGCGACAGGTAAACTGGGGCTTTTAATTGTATTAAGCATGTGATTGTTTGTTAGTTAATAATGAATTATTATTAGGGCCTGTCGCAAATCAAAT
>DDCV01000128.1 GCA_002335845.1 Rickettsiales bacterium UBA1997
AAAGATGATATTGATACATTATTTGATAAATTGCCACCGAATCTGGGGCTAGGTGACGCATTAAGTAGCGATAAATTTCAAAATATACTTATAGAATCAAAGCAATCTTTAGATATGCCAAACTTAAAGCGGAAAAATCTAGATGCTGAAGATCAAGAGAGAGCGTTAAAAAAAGCAATGATAAGTGACAAAGAGCTTGATACATCACTTAGCCCACTCCCCTGTAATGATGCGCTTAATAACAGCTCTATCCCGTCACAAACTCCACCTACATCTCCACGGCCATCAGAAGCAAGTGCAGTAGCAAGAGAAACGGCGCTTCAGATCTAGGTTTCTTAAATTGCGTTAAATATGTGACTTGACGCGATACCAAATCCTACCCTTAAATGATATAAAAATTATTTATGCTTTATCTCTCTTTAAAAATGAGTTTTGATATTGTTTTTTAGGAAATTTTAAAAGCTATTGCTTGAAATTATAACTTTCATAAGTCATTTTATCATCTCATAATTTCATATTGATTATTACTTTGTAAAAAATGGCAACTTCCTCGCAGGATGCACCTCTAGTAAGACATTTACGAAATTTTACCATCATAGCTATTTTGATAAGCTTTGTTTTGATGCTATGCTTCTATATTACTGGATCATTGGTAATGATAAGCATAAATAGTAGCTTTTCCGTTATAAAACAATATATCAATTTGCCGCTAAAAGATCAGTTTGTTCATTTATTTAATACCCTGCTAGCCTATTGGAAATATTATTTTCTAAATATGAGCCGCCTTGAATTATCAAGCTATGGTTACTTTGCTCTAAAATTATGGGTTTTTACTGCTCTACCTTATGTTATTTTGGCAATTTTTGTGTGGATTTTTAGAGCTCCTATTATGGATTGGAGGCCATTTAAAAGACCGGAATCAATTCATGGCGATTCTAAATGGGCCGATGGTAGAACCGTTAAAAAAATGGGTCTGCGCTCAAAGCATGGAGTCTTGCTTGGTAAATTTGAAAAAAAATTCATGGTAGCTGATGGCTATCAGCATATTTTGCTTTTTGCACCAACCGGTTCTGGTAAAGGTGTTGGCTTTGTAATTCCAAATCTGCTTTTCTGGCAAGATTCTGTGATTGTTCATGATATTAAGCTAGAAAACTATGAACTTACATCAGGATGGCGCCGCAATAACTTAAAACAAAAAGTATTTTTATGGAATCCAGCTGATCCAGATGGCATAAGTCATTGTTACAATCCAATGGATTGGATAAGTAAAAAGCCAGGACAGATGGTGGATGATGTACAAAAAATCTGCAACTTCTTGCTGCCCGAGCAAGAATTTTGGCAAAATGAAGCTCGAGCTTTACTAACTGGTGTTATGCTTTATTTGGTATCTGCTCCAAATACGGTTAGAACTTTGGGCGAAGTTGTGAGAACTTTGCGCAATGATGATGTTGTTTATAATTTAGCTGTTGTGCTAGACACTGTTGGCAAAGTAATGCATCCAGTTGCCTATATGAATATTGCATCCTACTTGCAAAAGCCTGACAAGGAAAGGGGTTCAGTTACATCAACCGCCAACTCTTCTCTTGAATTATGGGCGAATCCACTAATTGATGCCACAACGGCAACTAGTGATTTTAATCTGCATAATTTTAAGAAAAGCCCTCATACCTGCTATGTTGGTTTAACTCCTGATAATATTTCGCGTCTTAAGCCGCTTATGAATATGTTTTATCAACAAGCGGCGGCTTTTTTTACGGCTAGATTGCCGCAAAAAAATGAGAAACATGGTGTTTTAATGATGATGGATGAGTTTCCAACATTGGGTAAGATGGAGCAATTTTTAGCCGGAATAGCCTATTTTAGGGGTTATAATGTTAGGCTGTTTTTAATCATTCAAGATACTGAACAGCTCAAGGGTATTTATGAAGATAGTGGTATGAACTCTTTTTTATCCAATGCTACCTATCGCATTACCTTTGCTGCGAATAATATGGAAACAGCTAACCTTATATCACAACTTCTTGGCAATAAAACCGTAACCCAAACCTCATATAACAAGCCAAAATATCTTGATTTAAATCCCGGCGCTAGATCTCTTCATTTATCCGAGGTGCAGCGAGCTTTGTTACTACCACAGGAAGTTATTACCCTGCCAAGAGATCAACAAATTATTTTAATTGAGTCGCAGCCGCCGATAAAATGTACAAAAGTTTTTTATTTTAAAGAGAGTTTTTTTAAAAAAAGACTACTTAAGGCCATAGTAATACCAAAGCAAAAACCTTATTCTTTAGAAGATAGAAAAAAACAACAGCAAGAGAATGTATCAGAAAATAAGGTTAAAGATGCTGGTAATAGCTCAACGCAAGATGGTGATAATAATCAAAGTCCATCTATTGATAATAATTCAGACTCTAATAATTAATAATCATAGAGAAGATGATAAAAGCGGCTGTAATTGGAGATCCCATATCGCATTCACTATCTCCTAAAATTCATAATTATTTTTTACAAAAATACAATATTAGAGGCTCTTATGAGGCTATCAAATCTTCTAAAGAAGATTTAAAAAATACAATCGAGAATCTTGTAAAAGATGGTTATAAGGGCTTTAACATAACTATCCCACATAAAGAATCCGCAATTAATTTATGCGACCACATTAGTCAAACAGCAAGGATGATTGGTGCCATCAACACGATATTGATATTAGAAAATGGTAAAATTTTTGGCCACAATTCTGATGCTCAAGGCTTTATGGATAACATTAAATATCATGCGCCAAATGTAACTTTAAAAAATAAGAGATCATTTGTTATTGGCGCTGGAGGTGCTGCAAGAGCGTTGATTTATGCTTTGGTAAATGAAGGAGTTAAGGATATAATAATTACTAATCGTAATGAAATAAGAGCGCAAAAATTAATTACAGGGTTTGATAAATTTGCCAAATCTAAAAATTGCCAACTCAAATTTTTAAGCAAAAAAGATTTTGAAAATAATTTACAAGATTGTGATCTTTTGGTAAATGCCACCTCTTTAGGAATGGAAAATTGCGATAGTCTGGAAATAAATCTTGGCAATTTAAATAAGTCAGCATTGGTTAACGACATAGTTTATAAGCCACTAATCACTGATTTATTGCAGGAGGTCGGTCAAAATGATAATATAGCTATCACAGGAATTGGGATGTTGATATTTCAAGCCTTAGTTGGATTTGAGATGTGGTTTTGCAAAAAAGTACAATATGATGAATGCTTGGCTCAAAAATTAATCTGCGATCAATTATAAGTTAATAATGTTAAAGCTAATCTTTAAGTATCATAATTATTATCACGATATTTTTGTAAAATTTGCAAGACGTCGCTTTTAATCAAATCATTGTTTAGAGCAAATGCAATATTAGCTTCTATATATCCCAAAACATTGCCGCAATCAAATCTTTGTTGATCTATTTTTTTATAATAAAATTCTTCGCCATTATTGCACATATCTTTCATGGCATCAGTTAGCTGCACTTCGCCACCAGATCCAATTTTGCCCTTGGCTAAATATTCAAATATTTTAGGCTGTAATAAATATCTTCCAGTAATTGCTAAATTTGATGGCGCTTCTTGCTGATTTGGCTTTTCAATCATATCTATAACCCTGTCTTGTAAAGAGGTTTTAACTATACCATATTTATGAACATCTTTTTTATCTACCTCATCAACTGCTATATAATTTACTAAAGAGTCTTTGTCATTATAACTATCTATCATTTTGGAAAGAAAATTTTTATTGTCAGGACCTCTTTTGTCCGCCATCATTTCATCGGCTAAAATTACAACAAAAGGCTCATCTTCTGCTATAAAACTACGAGCACACCAAATAGCATGACCCAAGCCAAGAGGTTTTTGCTGCCTTACAAATGCTATTTGACCTGCCATGGGCAGCCAACTTAAAACTTTTTGCAGATCGTTTTCTTTGTTTTTTTGACCCAACTTAGATTCTAGCTCATAGGCATGATCAAAATGATTATTGATAGCGTTTTTATTCCTACCAGTAATAAAAATAAATTTTTCTATTCCAGCATCCCTAGCCTCTTCATAGGCATATTGAATAATTGGCTTATTAGAAATTGGCAGCATTTCTTTGGGCATAGATTTTGTTGCTGGCAAAAATCTTGTGCCCAATCCACCAACTGGAAATACTGCGGTTTTAATTTTTTTCTTCATTATTAGTGTCATTAAGAAGCTTCAATTTGCGATAAATTGTTGATCTTCCGATATCAAGTCTTTTGGCTACTTCCGATAGATTGCCATTATAAATATCAACCAATCTTCTTATAACTTCTTCTTCTATAACCTCAATTGTTTTGCAAGCCCCATCATCATCGAATATATCAACAAGCTCGCTACTGATATTTGAGCTTTTTTTAATTTCAGACTTAGCTTTGGTCATGCTATTGCCTTCCTTGTCAAGAAGCTGAGGGAAATGCTCAGCTTCCAATAATGCGCTATCACAAAGAACGACGGCTCTAAAAATGGCATTCCTCAATTGCCTCACATTATCTTCCCACCCATAATTATATAAAAGATATAGCGCATCTTGACTTATACCTTTAATTTTTTTGTTTTCATTGATTGAAAAGTTGCGACAAAAACTCTCAGCCAAAAGCCTTATATCTTCTTCCCCTCTTTCTCTCAAGGATGGAACTTTAATTGGAAAAGATGATATTCTGTAAAATAAATCCTCTCTAAATTTTTTTTGAGCCACCAATTTTGAAAGATCATTATAGCTAGAAGAAATTATTCTAACGCTTGACCTAACCTCCTGCTTACCGCAAACTGGGGTAAATTCACCATCTTGAATAAAATGCAATAATTTAGCCTGGATATCAGGCTTTAAAAAATCAATATCCTTTAAATATATCGTGCCATTATTTGCTTCTCGCAATTTTCCAATATTCTTCACCATTCCATCAGCCAAAGCTCTATCGGAACCAAATAGGTCCTCTTCCGAGGATCTAAGCATTTCACACTCAACTACAATAAAAGGTTTACCAGTTCTTGGGCTTGACCCGTGTATTGCTCTGGCTAGTAGCTCTTTACCACTGCCATTTGGGCCTTCTATTAAGATAGGTATTGATGAATTTGCAGCCTTCTTGGAAAGATTAACCGCTGATAATATAGATTCTCCCTGGCCAATTATGTCAGAAAATGCAACCTGATCTTTTTCTTTTCGTGCTAGATGAGAAACTTGATATTTTAAGTTCTTTTTTTCTATTGCATTGTTAATAGAGGCGGTTACGCGTGCAAAGATATCTTTCTCACCCTTAACTATATAATCAACAGCGCCATAATTAATAGCAGACACAGCTATGGAAACATCTTTATTCGCCGTTAAAACAATTACTTGTAAATCCCCTTTAATTGGAGCAATTTTTCTTAAAACTGTTAATCCATCAACATCAGGCATCGATAAATCAAGCAACATCACATCGACATCATGATAGGAAATACCATTGATGACTTTTTTATTCATAAAAAAATCAACAACTTCCATACCGCTAGTAACAACAAGGTGATTATAGCCTAGATCACTGACAAATTTACCTAAAACTTTACATTGAGTAGGTTCATCATCTACTATCAGGATGGTATTTTTTGACATATCTTTATTTATTGATCATTATTTAGATAATTGAATCTACATTTTCTAACCAACTCTCTGTAAAAAAACATGGTTGAGTTTCATATGATAGATTAAAATTTTTACCGCTTACTTAATTAGTCCAGACCTCAATATATAAAAACAAAACTATTAAAAATAGCTAAGAATCATAGTAGAGCTAAAGATTACATATTGCATCAAAATTTTATAAAAAACATTTTTGCCGTATAGCTTTTTAAAACTAAAGAACTTTTTTTGTAAAAAAAAATATCTAATTTTAATTTGGAATAAAAGATATTTTATTTCTTTCCTGAGATAATTGAATTATTTTAGCGGCAGTTTCTTCAACAGAGCTTCTAGTTACATCAATTATTGGACATTCAAGTCTATTAAGCAGCTTTCTTGCTTCACTAATTTCATGTTTAATTTTATCGATATCAACATACCCTGAATCAAGATCTTGCTTTAGATATTTGAGACGGCTTTGCCTAATTTGTGAAAGTTTATTAGGATCAATTGTCAAACCAACTATTAAAGGCTTTTTTAATTCATAAATAGATTCTGGAATTAAATCGAGCGCTACAAATGGTATATTTGCTGCTTTATAACCACGACATGATAAATATACGCAGGTTGGTGATTTTGAGGTACGAGATACCCCTATTACCACAATATCAGCATCATATAAATCCCAAGCTCCTTGGCCATCATCATGATTTATTGTGTAATTAATGGCCTCAACTCGAGAAAAATATTCATTATCCAATATATGTTGACGACCAATAGTGTGACTTATATCCATCTGTAGATAATTTGCAAATTCGCCAATAATATGAGAAAGAACTGAGATGCAAGGTATCTTTAAATCATAGCATTTTTTCTTGATGATTTTAGTTAAATCATTCTTAACAATTGTATATAAAACAATTCCTGGATTTTTCTCAACACAATCCATGGCTTTTTGTAGCTGACCATGAGTTCTAATTAATGGCCAAATAAAATCATTAGTATTAACACCTTCAAATTGGGATAAGGCAGCTCTAGCAACAGAGCTAAGAGTTTCTCCAGTTGAATCGGATATTAAATGAAGATTTATAACTTTGCCGGACATATAAATAATTTATATTAATTAGACATTTTAGGAACCCTTATATCAGAATTAACCACAACGGTTATTCTAGTACCTTGCGGCACTGTAATTACCGGATCGGTATTTATTTGATCACGCAATATACCTCCAACGGTGTCTACTATATTTCTACTAACATCGTAAATCGCCTGATTTGATGCGCTTCCAGTAGAGGTTGAGGTGCCGTTTGTTGGATCTGTTGTTGTGGTTGTTGCGCCTCCATCAAGCATTTGCTCTGCTATCGCAACACCTCCTATTGTTAATATACTTGTTAATATGGAATTAGTAACAATTGAGCTAAATTTATTATCAATCTCACCACCTATGCCCGAGCGACCAAATTGATCCGAGGCGTTAAAGCTTATACTAAGATCAACTCCATCTGGCCTTATTAATCTAGTCCAAGATATATCAACTCTTGCTTGACCTCGCTGCACTTGACTTGAATATGAGCCAAACAATCTAGAGCCCCTAGGAATTAAAACATTATTTCCAGATTCACCATAAACATCTCTACTTACAATACCCCTGACAAAACCCGGTAATTCTGTATTGATGGCAGTTTCTAAAACTGCAGTTAATAATTTTCCTTGGGCTATAGTTGTCGACCTATCCTCAATAAAAGTGGCCTCTAAACCAGCATTGCTTTTTTGAAGCTGATCTATGGAATTTTCATTTAAAGCAATAATGTTTTTTTCATATCCAACCCCCCTAGTTGGACTGCCTTGCGCTGCGCCAGAAAAAACAACTATTGGAGAATAGCGTGGATCAAGATTTGCTACCGGATTTGTAGCAACTCCGGGTAAAGATGATCCTATCTGAGGTGGTGAGCCATTGATATTCGATATATCTGGCTGATTATTATTTTGAGGTAAAATTTGCACCGATGGTGGTGCTAAATCCTGCTGCTGTAGTTTTTCTTGTTCTCTTTTTTGCTGCTCAGCTTCTTTTATAATCTGACCTATGTCACTATCTTTAGATATAACACCTTGAGGAATTTCAGGAAGAGCTGGAATTTCAGGAACTGGTAAATTGTTAGAATAACCGCTAGATCCTCCTTCAATCAAATCATAACCTTGAGCTATATCAAATGACGATTCTACATCTTCTTTTTGAGCCACTGCCGTACCCGATGTCTGAACAACTGGCTCAAGATTAACCACCTCCTCTTCTCCACTAAAAAAAAATAGATATATGATCAGAGTTATAAAAATTGACGATATAAGTATGAGCGCAACTTTACCTTTTTTCCCCGTAGAAATTGACGGCCCTATGGCCTCAACATCAACATCCGACTCATCTATCTCTTCTAGTTCTTCAATTTGCTGTTCACGATTTTTTAACTTAGACTTCATTACTTAGAATTAGGTTACCTTAGGCCAAGATGCGATTAATATTAACCAGTTAATAAGAAATAATTTTAGTTTTGGCAAGATAGTTTTTGATTATGGAAAAAGTTTTAGATTTCACTTCACCAGTAACAATAACATGCCTATTAGAATCAATAGCAAACATTTCTTTTTTAGCATTTTTAATTTTTTTATAAATGATATCAGCGCTTTTAGGGTTAACAACCGGATCTTTATCTCCTTGAATTATCAAAGTTTCTGCCCTTATCTTATGCAATCCAGCCTCAACTTTAGACATCAACTTACCCAACTCTTCAACTCCAGATAAATAATTTCTACTATAATTTATATGAGGATTTTCTGGATCATTATCAATATAATCAAAACGCCCTCTATTGATACGAAACCTATCCAAAACATCATTCCATAGATTTATTCCTGGCACCAAATGAGACCTAATATCACGCAGCCTAAGGGCAGAGTTAATTGATATTATATTTGATATTTTGCTGTTTTTTATATTTTTATTAGCCGCCAACATCAAAGACAATAAGCCGCCGGTTGAAAATCCAATCACAATTATCTTATCAACAATATTTCTTAAAGCACAATATCCATCATCAACACTATCATACCAATCTTGCCACTTTACGCACTTAAGATTTACTGGAGAAGTTCCGTGACCCTTGAGGCGCACAGCGTATATTTTAAAATTAAGATCTTCCAAGAAATAAGCTAGATCTTCCACTTCTTTTGGCGCCGATTTATAACCATGAATAATTAAAAATCCAATTTTTACCTTATTATCTTTTTGACAATTTAGCGTAAACGGCCTACCAATCTCTTTATTTTTTGACATTTCTTTATCAAAAAAAGATTGGTAATCAGTCTCATAATTTTCTAAGTCTCTAGCAAATATATCGCTAAAAACCATATGACCCAAATCTGAAATTTTGGTTTTTATAATATGTTTTATAACAAAATTAGGTTTTTTTAGCAGCAAAACCTCGTTAAGGACAACTTTCAAAGAATTTTCGAGCCTAATTCTATGAAAACTTTCATCATCCGCAAAAGCATCCTTTCGCACCAAAATCATGTTATTTTGATCAACTTCTATTATTTTTTGCACTTTAGCCAAGGCAAATACATCGTCAAAAATTTTACATTTTTCATCGCTAAAAATTTTTATAATATTATCCCGCCTCACAGAATCATTAAGACGAGAACCTCCCAATTTATCAATAGTTATCGCGGCAAGATATATTATTTGTTTTAGCTGTAAAATTGTTACTTTGCGATCTTTGAGATAAAATAATGTTGCTGCAAATAAGTGATCAAAATTAATTTTAATATTATGATATATCGCTTTCATAAACTGATAAGTCAGCTTATTTTTGAAATATTTTATAATTAAGTTTGACTTAAATTCATGGCCTATAATTGGCAGCCTATCAATGGGATATTTAACATTTTTGATATAATCTTTTAAGGATATCGGATCATTAAATCTAACATTAATCTCAGCACCAAGCAAAAAATTACCTTCAATTTCAAACTCTTCTAAAATTTGCTTTGGAATATCTTTAAGAAATCTTGTTAATAGATTCTTAATCTTATTCTCTCCGGGCCTCAATGGATAATAAGTTATACTCACCGGAACTATGTAGGTAGATAAATCAGCTAATTTTTTATTATAACCAAAATTAAAATTTTTTTCAAAATTTGCCAATATAGCTTCATCATTATTTTCATAAGCTTTAACCAAATAATCCCGATAAATTTCAGATTTCAAACCCAGCACCGCCGACCCAGTTCTAACATCGCCAATTCTTTGTGGCGTATAGTTTGTGTAGCCCTTATTATTATCGATTTTTTTATTTTTAATCATGCTACCTTCTGGATATATCATCCAATCATAGTTAGCATTTACTAAATCATTTAAAATTATCTTATCTCGATTTTTATCCGATGTCGAAACAGCGCCAACTGAAGATAAAAAATTACCTAAAAAACCTTTAAATAAACTACTATCCGCCAAGCATCTAATTTGCCTGCCTGTATTTTTATATATTAAATAGGGTAGAAAAAAAGTCTCCGATCGAGTAAAATGATTAGCAACAAAAAGCACTGGTTTATTTGGCAACTTCTCCAAGCCACTAATCTTAAAATTAGATCCCAAAGCCTTTGTCAATATATTCAAAGCAAATGAAGTATATTTAATTGTGTTTTTATCCATCTTATCAAAACCCCTTCTTAATCAAATTAAGTGATTAACCATCAAATCGTCTTATTTTTTAAATTTTATCGCATCTTAAAATAAAGATTTTAATCTTTGCACCTGGCGCAAAGATTAAAATCTTTATTTTA